>JBKHJJ010000046.1:0-10150 GCA_046538185.1 Dehalococcoidia bacterium | reverse complement strand
ATCGTATTTCTTCCGTTTTTCCGAATCAGAGAGAACCTGGTAAGCAGCGTTAATCTCCTTAAATTTGGCTTCAGCTGATTTGTCACCGGGGTTCAGATCAGGATGGTGTTTACGCGCCAAACGGCGATATGCTTGCTTGATTTCCTTATCGCTGGCGTTCCTATCTACGCCCAGAATCTTGTAGTAGTCTTTGCCTGCCATGTTTCCTAATCCCTCCCAATTATAAAACTATTGAAGTTTTGTGTCAAATACGCTCAGAAGACTTGACAGAGTTGGTTAACTTTCCTATAATAGATTCCGAAGAGAGTGGGGCTCACGTACAAAGGAGGTGAGACAAATGGCTATAGAAAGGTGGTATCCAGTTACTGACTTGATGAGCCTGCGGCAGGCAATGGACAGACTGTTCGAGGATAGTTTTGTCCGTCCCTCGCACGCTTTGGGCCCAGCTGGTGAAGTTGGAGCGCCCGCCCTGGATGTATACCAGACCCCCAACGAGGTGATGGTGAAAGCAGCTTTGCCAGGGCTCAAGCCTGAGGATGTCAGCATTGACATCACCGGCGAAACCTTGACCATCAAGGGAGATATCAAAGCGGAACAAGAGATCAAAAAAGAGGACTATCTGTACCAGGAGAGACGCTACGGTGCTTTTTCCCGCAGCGTTGTCCTCCCCACCGGGCTGAGGCCCGACAAAGCCGAAGCAACGATGGAGGACGGTATATTGACTTTGACCATACCCAAAGCTGAAGAAGTTAAGCCCAAAGCAATTGCCGTCAAAGCGAAAGAGAAGAAATGACTACTGGCGGGCCCCACTCTCAGACTTCAGCAAATCAATGAACTGTCTTATGATCCTCGCCGTCGCCCCCCAGATAGTATGCCCATGGTATACGTATGCATAGGAATCCTGTCTGAAATTGGCCTCGTCCATGACAAACGAGACAGGAACGGAAAACACTTCTTTGATTTCCCTACCATCAACCTTGAAAGGATAAGGATAGGGTATGAAGCCAACAAAAGGCGAGATCACATAGTTGCTGGTAAGTGTCCTGACGTCATCAAGCTCTCCTAGAATATCCACATCTTCGGCCTTTAGACTAATCTCTTCTCTCGACTCTCTTAGGGCAGTTTGAAGCAAGCTCGAATCAGCTAGTTCTTGCGTCCCACCGGGAAAACACACCTGCCCTTTGTGAAAATCTACTTCATCGGTCCTTTCAGTAAAGAGAAGGTGGTATTGGCCTTCATGACAAAAAACAGGCACAAGCACTGCTGAGGGTCTGATACCCCCGCCAGTGATTCTTCTCTTCTTTCGCCGAGAGAGGCTGCTCTTGAGTTCCTGCTTCACTCCGCAGTAATTATACCAATTCCCAGTGTACCAAAGACTCGCCGCCTCGGTACGTAGAAGTTGTCAGCGTCTGCGCTGAAGAGTTATACTTAAAAGTTATGGCGATTAAACAAGATTACTACGAAGTACTGGGAGTGGCCCGAAACGCCAGTGATGAAGAAATTAGGAGGGCGTTTCGTAGATTAGCTTTCCAGTACCATCCCGATCGCAACAGGGAGCCAAAAGCCGAGGACAAATTCAAGGAAATAAACGAGGCCTATCAAGTTCTTTCCGACCCTGAGAAAAGGCGTCGATATGACCGCTACGGCCGAGTAGACATCGAAGGAGGCTTTGCCGACTTTGGTTTTGCAGGGCTCGGAGATATTTTCGAATCCTTCTTCGGTGCTTTTGGCGCGCCCTTCAGCCGGACTGCTCAGCACGTTCCCCAGAAAGGTGATAGCCCCCGAAGCCACCTTACTCTTTCGTTCCTGGAGGCAGTATTTGGCTGTAGCAAAGAAATCGAAATGCAGAGAACTGAGCTTTGCCCTTCATGCCAAGGCACTGGCAGCTCACAGGGTACGAGTCCCGAGACCTGTCCTGAATGCCGCGGCACAGGACAAGTTAGGAAGGTTCAGCAAAGCATCTTTGGGCGCTATACCAGTACTGTTACCTGCGTGCGCTGTGAGGGCAGCGGCACAGTAATCACCAATCCCTGTTCTGAGTGTCGGGGAAGGGGGAGGATAGTAGTCAAGCGCACTATAAGGGTTGACGTTCCAGCCGGTGTGGATGACGGACAACGACTATGCCTCCGCGAAGAAGGGAATGCTGGCCTGTATGGCGGTCCTGCGGGCGACCTCTACATCTTCCTCTCGGTAAAGCCACACAAGTTATTCCGAAGACAGGGCAGTGACGTTCTTCACGAGCTCTCAATCACTTTCCCCCAAGCTGCCCTGGGGGATGAGATAAGAGTGCCATCCTTAGATGGGAAGGTGGACTTAAAGATACCGCCGGGGACTCAAAGTGGAGAGACTTTTCGTCTCAAAGGCAAGGGAATCCCCCATATCAACGCCAGGAAAAGGGGAGACTTGCTGGTAAAAGTGCGCGTGGCAACCCCCCAACGTGTGGATGAGAACCAGCGTCGCCTGCTCCAAGAATTAGCCGCAGTGTTACCCCGTATTGAACCGCCCCCAGATGCCTAGCTCAGGAGTCAACGGTGGCTTGCCGCTAGCTCCTTGAATTCAATCAATGCCCGACTTGGAGATAAGCCTTCGAAGAGGATTCCATGTATAAGATTAATGATTGGCAACTCAAGCCCTTGGTGCTTTGCCATCTGCTGCGCCACAATGGTGGTGGCCACCCCCTCGACAACGTATGGCATAGAGGCAGATACATCGGACAAAGAGCGACCTTTGGCTAGTTGGTAACCAACATAGTGGTTGCGGCTCAAAGTGCTGGAACAGGTGGCTAGCAAATCACCCAGTCCGGCTAGTCCATACAAAGTGCTGGCCCTAGCTCCCAAAGCCACCCCTAGCGACACGACCTCAGTCCATCCCCAGACAACAAAGGCTCCCTTGGCATTATCACCTAGGCCTAATCCATCTATCATGCCTGCTCCCAGAGCTATGATGTTTTTCAGCGCCCCACCCAACTCCACTCCCGCAACGTCATCGCTGGCAGATAACAAGAATTGGGGCGATTCCATCAGTTCCCTTGCTCTTGACGCCAAAGCCATATCATCGGCAGCGACGACCGAAGCCGCAGGCAATCCATTGGAGATCTCTCTAGCTAGATTCGGGCCAGAAAGAACGCATATCTGGTGTCTTAGGACTGGAGAAATTTCCTCGGCCACCACTTGCGACATCCTTTTGCCGCTGCTCACCTCCAATCCTTTGACCGCGCTGAGTAATAGCATCGAGTCAGTGAGGTGGTCCTTCGCTTGATTGACGTTCTGTCTCAAAGTTTGGGAGGGAACTGCCCAGATGATTAGGTCAGTCGCAGCCAGAGCTTCCTCTATGTCACCGGTAAAGGAATAACTACGGCCCACCTGATTTGATTCCTCTGCCTCAGCCTCGCTTCGTGTCCAAAGCTTTACTTCTGCGCCTTTACTGCTGAGCAGAGAGCTTAGAGCATTGCCCCAGGAAGTATTGCCTACGATGCTTATTTTAGGCATACTGAGCCTTGCCCGGTCACCATAACCGACGTTCTGTGCCTTGTCTTAAGCGCTTTATGTTATCCAGATGTTGAAAGATGAGCAGGGCAACAACTATCGAACAATAGGCTAGATATACGGGAGGGAAGCTGTAAACGATTGTCAGGGGTATCATTAGACACAAAGCGGCCAGAGCTCCCAGTATGGAACCTAGAGACATGTGCCGGCTGCGTAGTGCTGTTATGGCTACAACCTGGGCGCCAAATATGCCCGCAGGAGGATAAATCGCAAGCAATGTGCCAAAATAGGCGGTGACACCCCTGCCCCCTTTAAACCTGGCGAATACAGGCCAGTTATGACCTGCTACAGCGGCTAAGCCAGCAACAACTTGAGCTGCATGCTGCCAGTATACAGGCACCCCACCAATGACTGACATGCCGTTATCAGCACCTATGATTACCGTCGCCAATATGACCGCCGCAGTAGCTTTGCCCACATCCAGAACTAGGGTCAACACCCCTAGCTTGGTTCCCACAGTTCTCATTACATTCGTAGCGCCGGTCTTGCCGCTTCCATGTTCCCTGATGTCAACGCCGCGTTTCAGCTTGCCGATTATCAGGCCGAACGGAATCGAACCCAAGAGATATGCGACCACCGCCACAACAATGAACTCACCTATCATTGTGCTCTTACCTCAGTCTTCCTATCTATTTTACGCATAGCCCTGGTGAAAATCAACTTCAGTGGTACGCCACGAAAACCGAACGCCTGGCGCAGCTTGTTTTCCAGGTAACGTTGATAGGAGAAGTGAATCAACTTGGGATCGTTTACCCGACATACAAAAACCCCCGGCTGAGACTCATCCTGGTATGTTCGAGCAATACGCAGCCGTTTGGAACCTACGCGAGGTGGGATATGACTGCTTGCTGCCTCTCTAACCAACTTGGTAACTTCTGATTCGGGTATCCGCTTCTGCCTTTCCTGCCAGATTTCCCACGCCTGGGGCAACAATCCGTCTACTCCTTGGCCTAGCCGGGCAGAGGTATAGACAATGGGTACGTAGTAGGCAAATCGAAGCCTTTGCTCCACGCTTTGTTTGAACTTCTCTCCTTGCTCACGGGGAACGAGGTCCCATTTGTTCACTACTACCATCATACCCTTACCTGCGTCAATGATATAACCAGCGATATGCATGTCCTGTGCAGTGATCAACTCCGTGGCATCAATTATCAATAGGGCGACGTCGCAGCGGTTAATAGCCTGGAGGGCGCGAAGCACACTGTAGTAGTCCACCCCGACACCAACCCTTCCTCGTCGCCTGATTCCAGCGGTATCGACCAGTAACATCTCCTTACCGTGCCAGCGAATTCTGGCGTCAAGCGAATCGCGAGTTGTCCCGGGCATCTCATGGACAATGGCTCTTTCGTCACGTAGCAGGGCATTCAATAACGTCGACTTACCCACATTAGGCCGACCAACGATAGCCAATTTCGCTTGTACTGAGTCGGCAATACTGACAGGTTTGGGCGGCAAGAAGGCCAGTACACGCTCCATTAAATCATCTATACCTCTATTGTGCTGAGCACTGATGCCTACAGGCTCTCCAATACCCAGACGGTAGAATTCCGCTACCTGACCTGTTTGTTTCCCGGAATCCACCTTATTCACTGCGAGTATGACAGGCCTATCCCCTTGACGCAACCAGTCAGCTATTTCCTCATCAACAGTAATGGGCCCCTCTCTTACATCCACCATGAAGACGACAGCATCCGCCTGGGCAATGGCTGCTTCCACCTGTTGCCTGACCTTTCGCTCCAGAGACGACTGTGGCTTTGTCTGCCATCCCCCTGTGTCGACGATGGTTACCGGCCGGCCTTGCCATGAGACGAAAGCGAAAACCCGATCCCTGGTGGTTCCGGGTAAATCAGCAACTACAGCCACCCGCCCACCCACCAAGCGATTAAGCAGGGTCGACTTGCCTACATTAGGTCGCCCAACAATGGCTACAATAGGGCTGGTCATCTATCTGTTCTACTCGCATTTGGTAGAAGGATTCCGGCCAGCAGTGCCTTCTGTAGGTGGAGCCTGTTCTCAGCTTGATCAAAGACCACCGACCGCCGATCATCTAGCAGCCCATCAGAGATTTCCTCGCCATGGTGGGCGGGCAACGGATGCATGAACAGAACGTCCTGCTTAGCCGAGTCCAATACTCTGTCATTCACCTGAAAGCCCGAAAAAGCAAGACGACGTTTCTCCGCTTCGCTCTCCTGCCCCATGCTGGTCCATACATCAGTATAAATCACATCAGCTTCTCTGACCGCATCATAGAGGTCGTTTGTCAGCCGAATCTCGCTACCACTAGCAGCAGCAAACTCCTTTGCTTGATTCAATACCTCTTCCCTAACACCGTAACCGGGTGGAGAGGCGAGACGGAAACTAACGCCCACCAGACAGGCAGAGAGAAGCAAGCTATTTGCCACATTGTTGCTATCACCAATGAATGCCAAACTCAACCCAGCTAGCCGGCCCTTCTTCTCATAGATGGTAAGAAGGTCCGCAAGAGCCTGACAGGGGTGTTCTTGATCAGACAGGGCATTAACTACTGGTACTGAAGAGTGGTTAGCCATAATATGCAAAGTCCGGTGCGAAAATGTGCGAGCCGCAATGCCGGCGACATAGCGACTGAGTACTCGAGCCACATCAGCCGCCGGCTCCCGCTCGCCCAACCCCACTTCTTCAGGCGATAGGTAGATACTGTGTCCGCCCAACTGATGCATAGCTGTCTCGAAACTCACCCTGGTTCGCAGCGAAGGCTTCTCAAAAAGGAGAGCCAAGATTATTCCTGAGAGAGAAGGTTGTGCTCCTCCTCTCTTCAGAATCAAAGCTCGCTCTATGAGCTGTTCAGTCTCCTCGCGGCTCAGGTCGGATACTGAGAGCAAATCTCTTTTTCTCATGCTGCTCCCCGCTTGATACTACTCGAGCATAGCACTTTTGTCAATTAACGGAATCGGGGCAATGTCTCAGAATAGTCGAAGTCACCGTATGAGCCCTGGAAATAAGTCTCGAGCTTTGCGCTGAGGCCGGTACGCTTCCCGAACTGTGTTACAATAGATCCACCTGCCAACCCTATTTAAGGTTGTCGCTGAAGATGGTAAACTACTCCAGCTATGTTACAATGAACTGGCCAGTGTGAGTTGAAGTTGGATCAACATTTCTAAGGAGAACCCATGAAAGAGATTTTTGATATTCTAGAACAGAATGCCAGGGCAACTCCTGAGCAGATTTCCACTATGGTGGACAAACCTGTCAGCGAGGTCGAGAGAGCGATCAAGCAAGCTGAAAAAGACGGCACTATTCTGAAATACAAAGCCATAATAAACTGGCCCAAAGTAGGCAAGGAGGATATCTGCGCCTTGATTGAAGTCAGGATAACGCCACAACGCGGTATTGGCTTTGATGCCATCGCTGAGCGCATTTACCGGTTCCCTGACGTGTATTCCGCCTATCTAGTATCCGGCACCTATGATCTGGCCATACTAGTAAAGGGCAAGACCATGCAGGATATTTCCACTTTTGTGACAGAGAAGCTGGCTACTTTGGACGGGGTACAAAGTGCGGTAACCCACTTCCTCCTTAAACGATACAAAGAGAATGGGGAGACTTTCCACCTAACTAAGGAAACAAATAGACGATTACCCATAACGCCGTGACATGCTAAATACAAAGCCGATTGCATTTGAAGGCCGCAACTATCTGATTGCTAGAAAAGTAAATGGCCTCCCGCCGTCGGGCATCAGGAAGTTCTTCGACCTCCTTTCCGCCATGGAAGACGTTATCTCACTTGGTATAGGGGAGCCCGACTTTGTCACCCCCTGGCATATCAGGGAGGCAGGCACCTATTCTCTAGAAAAGGGTTATACGATGTATACCTCAAATTCCGGCATGCCACAACTACGCCAGGAATTGGGCGATTACCTGGAGCTTCATTATGGACTAACGTATCATCCCGAGCATGAGATTCTCATTACCACGGGCAGTAGTGAAGGATTGGACCTTGCTATGAGAGCCGTTATCAACCCTGGTGATGAAGTCATAGTCCCAGACCCTTGCTATGTAGCTTACCCCGCCAATATCACTTTAGCAGGCGGTGTGCCCATCCCTGTTCCCACAAACGAAGAGAACAGCTTTGTCGTCAGGGCAACCGAAGTGGAAGTCCGTATCACCAAACGGACAAAGGCTATTCTATTAGGCTATCCAGCTAATCCCACAGGTGCAGTCATGTCTAGAGCAGAGGCCAATCTCATCGTCGAGCTGGCCGCAAAGCACAACTTGGTGGTGGTATCCGATGAGATATATGCCCGCCTGATCTACGGAGTGGAGCATATTTGTTTTCCCAGCCTCCCCAACGCGAAGGAGCGCACCATTTTGGTGGGTGGATTTTCCAAATCTCACGCCATGACCGGATGGCGCATTGGCTATGTGGCGGCTGACCGCAGTTTCATCGAGGCACTGACAAAAATCCATCAGTATACTATGCTCTCTGCGCCAACGATGGCGCAGATGGCAGCCATCGAAGCCTTACATAACGGCGAAGCTGAAGTCGAGAAGATGGTTCAAGATTATAACAGACGCCGTCGCCTAATGGTGAAGAGGCTAAATGACGTTGGCTTGCCATGTTTCGAGCCCCAGGGCGCCTTCTACGCCTTTCCTTCCATAAAAGCCACTGGAATGAGTTCTGAACAGTTCGCTGAAAAGCTACTGAGGGAAGAAAGAGTTGCTGTAGTTCCGGGCACTGCTTTCGGAGCATGCGGCGAAGGTTTTGTCCGTTGCTGTTATGCTACCTCTCTACCTAACCTTGAGGAAGCACTTAGAAGAATCGGCAGGTTTGTAAGCAAGAGCATCTCGAACACACCGTAGTCCAGAACCGGACCCTCCAATCTGTACTCGAGCTGCGGTCACTCTTAACTCACTAGGAGGCCCCGTTCGCGGTTACTTTTTCCTCAGCTATCAGAGCCGCACCGAGAGCAGCTACAATCTGTGGCTCCTCAGGAACCAGAAGGCTGCATCCTAGGCTCTCTTCTATGCTGTTGACCAACCCGATATCCTTAGCCCCACCACCAACCAGGGTGCAATCAGGCGCAATGCCGAGCCTATCCACCAAAGCCTGGACTTTGGCCGCTAAGGCCCTATGAAGACCGGCCAAAATATCCTCCTTGGCAGCACCTTCGGCAACACGGGATACTGCCTCTGATTCAGCGAATACGGCACAACCCGTATTGAAGTCGACTCTGTTGCGAGACTCCAAGGATAACTTACCGATGTCCTTCAGGTCAATTTGCAGCACCCTGGCAATGATCTGAAGGAAACGTCCGCTCCCGGCCGCGCATTTCTCGCTCAGTAGAAAGGCGGTGGCTTTTCCCCGGTCGTCCACTCTGAACACCCTGGTATACTGTCCACCAATGTCAATTGCAGTCCGGGCAGTAGGGAACAAATAGTGTGCGCCCCTGGCCAAACAGGATATGTCGGAAAGCTCCAAATGGGAGAAGGAGACATTGGCGGCACCGTACCCTGTGGATACCGTGTAATCTACATCCTGCAAAGATAGGCCTGCCTTGGCGAGAGCCTCTCCTGCTACATCTTCAGCAGCGCGCTTATAGTTCCCCCTGGACGCGATTACAGCATACGATACAATTTCGTTCTTGGCCAGTATCACTGCCTTTGAAAAAGCGGATCCAATATCAATGCCAGCAACATACATCTTTGTCGTTGGAGTCCTCCGGGCGAACCCTCTAACACCATCTACGGGGCTTTCTGAATTGCAGCAGCCTCACCAGCTTCTAGGCTCACAAGCGCATTGGGACTATGTAAACAAGGTCGCTTCCTCTAAGCGACGCTCACGCCTGGGCAAAGGCGTCCCGCTCTCGACGGCCTGTCTGACTATATCCCTGCCCAACAGAGCAGCACCGATAGCTCCAGTAAGCAAAGGCTCAGCAGGCACCACCACTGGGAAGCCCAGCTTAGCTTCCAAAGCCTTGACCAGCCCGATATTCTTGGCTCCCCCACCCGTTAAGACTACCTCCCTCTCTATCTTCAGGCGCCTAACCATTCTATATATCCTGGTGGCAGTCGCCCAATGCAGGCCAGCAATAATATCGGCCAGAGGTGCCCCTTCTGACAGTCTAGCCACCACTTCCTGGGCAGCAAAGACGGTACAGGTACTGCTTATCTCAACTCTGTCCTTTGCTTCCAAGGACAGTTTTCCCATGTCTTCCAGGTTCACACCCAACTCCTCCGCAGTCACCTCAAGAAACCTGCCTGTCCCAGCAGCACACTTATCGTTCATGACAAAGTCCATCACCCGACCCTCCTTGACTTTAATCGCTTTGCAGTCCTGGCCACCAATATCGATGACTGTTTTCGCCTCGGGCACCATGTAGCCAGCCCCACGTGCATGACAGGATATCTCGGTTATCTGCCTATCGGCAAAGGGGACATTGATTCTCCCGTAGCCCGTGGCCACTACGTAGTCTATCTCATCAAACGACAGCTGTGCCTTGGCTAGGGCTTCCTCCATCACCCGATTAGCCAACTTCCTGTGCTCCGGACCAGTAGGGCCGATGACCGAGGCAATTATTGCCTCGTCCATAATCGCTACCTTGGTCATAGTGGAACCGATATCGACC
>JBKHJJ010000045.1:0-10325 GCA_046538185.1 Dehalococcoidia bacterium | reverse complement strand
GGGGTAGCGTCATGATAGTTACCGTCGGCGGAGACGGTACAACCTTGATAACCAACCAGGAAGGAAATATATGGGCCATTGGGCAGGGTGTGGAGCTGCAAATCCCTGAGGGACGCCAGGGCATTATCAGTCCGGGTGATATAGCCAGACTCGTGAATAATCCACCACTGGCAGAAGCCAACGCGTTTTCTACCGACGAGGATAACCCGGTAACCGTTGCCGCTCCTGGAGTCTTGAGCAATGATACCGACCCCGATTTTGGTGATACGCTAACTGTAACTGCATTGGATATGAGTGGTACTTTAGGTGAAGTGGATGCCTGGGGCGCAGATGGGTCATTCAGTTACAGTCCTAGTGGTCAATTCGAGTATCTGCAGGCTGGCAACTCAACCACTGACATATTCGCCTACACCGTATCCGATGGAAATGGTGGCACAGCTACTGCCGCTGTGACCATTACTATTAACGGTGTAAACGACGCGCCGGTGGCAGTAAACGATAGTGCCATTACCAAAGAGGATACCCCGGTTATCATAGATATCCTGAATAATGACTCCGATGTCGACGGGGATATGCTGACTGTGGGCTCAGTAACTCAAGGGACTAATGGGTCAGTGGGCAATTATGGAAGCTATGTCACCTACACCCCAGCCCCCGGGTTTCGGGGTACCGATAGCTTTAACTATACGGCAAGCGATAGCAACGGCGGTACGGATACGGCCTCAGTCCATGTCACTGTCGCTGATGGGTTTGCCGTTACTTACGTCCACGTAAATACGGGGCCAACGGCGTCAATATTTATCTGGGATGATACGACCGGTGGTTGGGCTATTGACATGGACACTCAGGAGCCGGTAGATGGGACTAACCACGTAACATCCGACAGTATTACTATAGTTGCAGGACACTACTATTACGTATGGGTAGCAGCACCGAACAACAAATACTATGTAGACAAGTGTCCTTGTGGGTGGGTCATTACATCTGCTCCTGCAGGTGATGCTGAAGCTGTCTATGGACGTGCGGTTGCGGGCTCTATTCACCCAGCTCGTTTTACGATCGAATAGACGAGATTGGTGTGGTTCCCGGATTACTATTGAAACCTCTCAGCAGTTGAGAATTTTCGAGAATTGGCTCGGAGAGGCTACAAGTTGCGTGTCGGTTTGGAATTGCCGATAAACAAAAGATATCCTGAGAAGCCTATTCTGATAATAGAACGCTATGGGCGCTTACAAGAGACCTATCTTGCGTGGAAGACTGGTGTCAGCACTTGGTCTTAGTGTTCTAGTAGCCTTAACTCTGGCTGGCTGTGGGCAGCCGCCTCGTTCAACACTCACTACACTTTCGGCAGCCTCTGGAAATGTAACGCTAATGAAGGCAGGTACGATCGATTGGATAGTAGCGGAGGTCGGGATGGCCTTAGAAGTGGGAGACACCATAAAGAGCAGCAATAACTCGACGGCGGAAATCACTTTCTTTGATGGTAGCACGATCGACTTGGAGGCTGGCACTGAGATAACAATCATATCACTCGATATTTCCACGATCACTGGCTCCACAACGATTACTCTTGAACAGATAATAGGAACCACCGTAAGCCGGGTGGTGAAGCTTCTTGACCCAGCATCTAGGTATGAAGTTGAAACACCGAGTGGGGTGGCGACAGTGAGGGGTAGTATTATGCAGGTTCACGTTACCGAGGACGGTACGACCTGGATAACCAATCTGGAAGGCGATATCTGGGCCGTTGCACAGGGTGTGGAACTGCAGATCCCTAAGGGGCAGCAATGCATTATTAGATATGGTGAGCCACCTGAGCTCATAATGGTCTCCGCAGGTGCCTGGCACACGGTGGGCCTTAAGTGCGACGGTGTGGTGGTGGCTGTGGGGAACAACTCCTCGGGGCAGTGTGACGTCGATAGCTGGACGGGCATCACCCAGGTTTCCGCAGGCTACTATCACACGGTGGGGCTCATGTCCGATGGCACTGTGAGCGCCCGGGGCTCGAACAACTATGGGCAGTGTGATGTCGACGACTGGACAGGCATCACTCAAGTCTCGAGCAACTGGCACACGGTGGGACTTAAGGCTGACGGCGCGGCGGTCGCTGCGGGATTAGACAACCACGGGCAATGCAACATTACCGGCTGGATAGGCATCACTCAGGTCTCCGCAGGCTTGTTTCACACAGTGGGACTCAAGTCCGACGGCACCGTGATCGCCGTAGGAGATAATACCTACGGGCGATGCAATGTTGATGACTGGACAGGCATCATCCAGATCTCTGGGGGAGGCTTTCACACGGTGGGACTTAAGTCCGAGGGCACCGTGGTCGCCGTCGGCTGGAACGGCTACGGGCAGTGCGACGTCAACGGCTGGACAGGCATCACCCAGGTCGCCGGAGGCCACGGCCATACGGTTGGGCTCAGGTCCGACGGCACAGTGATCGCCGTGGGATCGAATAGCTACGGACAGTGCAACGTCAACAGCTGGACAGACGTCATTCAGATCTCTGCAGGGGGCACTGTCACAGCGGGACTCAAGTCCGACGGCACCGTGGTCGCTGCTGGAGACAACTCTTACGGGCAGTGTGATGTCGATATGTGGGACCTGAAATGAAACGTTTGCCTAGATCGATATGCAAGTATATGCGCGGCCAGCATGTTCAACGCATATTTGGGATAATACCGCTTAGTGGTCTGCTACAGACGAGGATAGTCAGAAGCTGGTACGTAGATGAATCACGCAGCCTGGTTGTATCATAAGAGCAGTATACTGTGGTAGCGAGGGCATCTCAAGAGTCCGCGATAAGAAAGAGATACTAGAGGCGAATCAAGATTACAGCTAATCCGTTACCCAGGCGCAAAGTAACTAGACGCCAACGCAAGCGTCTCTGTCACACTCTAGTTATCATAGGACTGGGCTGCCTCTTCACTCTATTGGCTGCGCTGGTTCAACCATTCTACAGTATCAATCTGTGGTTTTCAGACCAGCTTTTCATCTCTGAACCTCCTTCTCCCAATATTGTCATCGCTGGTATCGATGACAATACCCTGGAAACTTATGGTCGGTGGGCAGAGTGGCCACGCAGTCTCCACGCTCAGGCTATCGATAACTTGAGCCAGGCCGGAGCCAAAGTAATCGGCTTTGATGTCGTCTTCACCGACAGTTCCACCGATGATGACATGCTGGCGACAGCAATGGCCGAAGCGGACAGTGTTGTCCTGGCCACCGTTGGTACGCGGCTTGTGTCCTGGAAAGGAACCGGCGTTACCTATGATGATTTCCTGTTGCCAGTAGCTACTCTGGAGCAGGCTGCCAGTGGCACTGGACACGCCAATGTGGTTCCCGATGGCGATGGCACAGTAAGACGACTACCTCTAATCGTTAAGTCAGAGTCAGGACAAGTCTATCCCGCGTTGGCACTGAGTGTACTCCATAGGCTATTCGCCATGCCTTTGCCCCAAGAATATCGGATTGAAAACGGCAAAATTGACTTATTGGCTCGTGATATTCCAGTTGATGCTTCATACTGCCTACGCATCGATTTTGCCGCCGATAATGGAAAACGGCCGTATATCTCCTATGGCGATGTCATCAGCGGAGACTTCGATCCGTCGGCGGCCAATAACAAGGTAGTATTGATTGGGATGACGGCTACCGGTGAGCCCGATACTTGGGCAATCCCCACCTCGGCCAGCAAGGTTCCTGGAGTTCTCATACACGCTGCTGTCATGGATACCATTCTCACCGAGCGTTTTCTGATAGAGCCGAGCATTGTCATCACGCTGATGATTATGCTACTGCTGGTTGGCATCACCGCCTTTGCCTTGCCTCGGTGTGGGACATGGTACTGGACGGACGTGGCAAAGGGAGTGGGGATAACTGTGGGCTTGTTTGTCGCTTGCCTGGTAGCGGGCTTTCTTGCTTTCGATAGAGGGTATATTCTGGATGTATTCTATCCACTAATGCTATTGCCGGTGATCTATGTCGGCAACGTTGTTTACATGGTGGTTAGCGAACAGTCGGACAAACGGTTTGTCAAGGAGCTTTTCGGCCGGTATATTTCGCCCCAAATAGCCAAGGAGATAGTCAGCCGAGCCGACGCTGGAGAGCTTGGCCTTGGCGGCGAGCAGAGGGAGGTGAGCGCACTCTTCGCTGATATCCGCAGCTTCACCCAGATGAGTGAGCAGTTGTCTCCTGAGTCAACGGTGCAGATGCTTAATTCCTACTTGTCGGCTGTCGCAGACGCCGTAGTACACCATGATGGCATAGTTCACAAGTTTGGCGGCGATAGCCTTATAGCAGTATGGAATGCGCCCCAGGATCAGCGGCAGCACGCATTGCTGGCGGTGAAGGCAGCGTGGGAAGCGCAGCGAAAGGTCGCTGAATTGCAGCAAAGCGATAACCGGCTGGTTCCGGTGTACTTTGGCATCGGGGTTAACACTGGTGTGGCCTTGGCTGGCAATGTGGGCTCGATTGGACGAAGTGAATATACCGTCATCGGAGATTCAATCAACACTGCCTCCCGCATTTGTAGCAATACTCCTGCCGGGGAAGTCTGGATTGGTCCGGAAACGTACAATCAAACAAAAGACTATGTAGAAACGGAAGCACTCGGGTTACAGAGCCTTAAAGGGAAGGCAGCACCTATTGCAGTATATCGGGTAACTGCGTTGCGCGCCGCACTTCCTTCGGAACAGGGGTAGCCCCCTGGTTTTCGTAGCGTCCCTGAAGCAACATGGCTGTGTGTCCGTCGGCAGCTTTTCGCGCCAGTCCGGCTAACCCGGGGCCCACATATTTGGAAAGGCCGACTCCGTGCCGCTTTGGGACCTCCTCCCTCTGAATGCTATAATAGTCACTGGATCTTCATGGATATCCTAGCCACACTTAATCCCGCCCAGAGAGAAGCTGTAGAGGTCATCGCAGGGCCTTTACTTATCCTGGCTGGGCCAGGCAGTGGCAAGACCAGAGTGATTACCCACCGAGTGGCCTATCTGGTAAAAGTGTGTGGTGTTAGCCCTCACAACATTATGGCAGTCACCTTTACCAACAAAGCCGCCCGCGAAATGAGAGATAGATTGGAACAACTCTTGGCGCAGGGCGCACAGACCTTGACTTTGGGGACGTTTCACGCTATCTGTGCTCGGATCCTACGTCGTGAGGGCGAATTCACAGGACTTGGCTCAAGCTTCGCTATCTACGACGAGGATGACCAGTCAAGCTTGGTAAAACAGACCTTGGAAGAACTGAATCTCGATCCCAAGCAGTATGCTCCTCGGGCTCTGCGCTCCGCTATAGGCGCCGCCAAGAGCCGCCTTATCGGTCCAGGAGAGTATGCCCGGTGGGTTAGTAGCTATTATGAGGAGATAGTTCACAGAGTATATCAACGGTATCAACAGTTGCTCAGCCAGAGCGGGGCCGTGGATTTCGATGACTTGCTTATGAAGACAGTGCAGTTGTTCCAGAATCATCCTCAGATCCTTAAGAAATACCAGTCAAAGTACGTTCATATTCTTGTTGACGAATTCCAGGACACTAACATAGTTCAGTACATGTTGATGACCCAACTGGCAGGGAAATACCGGAATTTGTGCGTGGTGGGTGACCCTGACCAGTCTATTTACTCTTGGAGATTTGCTGATGTGCGCAATATATTGAGTTTTGAGAAGGACTACCCCGAAGCTAAGGTGGTGCTTTTGGAGCAGAACTACCGCTCCACCAGGACGATTCTGGAGGTGGCTTCAGAGCTGATCTCGGCGAATATGCAGCGCAAGCCTAAGAAACTGTGGACGGGGAACGAGGAGGGAGACTCGGTGACCGTTATCGAAAGCTATGATGCCGAGGAGGAGGCCCAATCTGTGGTCAACGAGATTGAGAAGGTGGTCGACCAGGGGCAGATATCCCTCAAAGACTGTGCCGTTATGTATCGAGTTAACGCCCAGTCGCGAGCGCTAGAGGAGACTTTCCTGAGGTATGGGGTGCCTTACAGGCTTGTGGGTGGCACGCGTTTCTACCAGCGCAGAGAAGTCAAGGATATTGTCGCCTACCTGAAGATTATCCATAATCCGCAGGATAATGTCAGCTTGACTCGAATCATAAATACGCCCGCCAGGGGTATCGGGAATCGCACCCTCAGCGAGCTTCAATCTTGGGCAAAGGCTCAAGACCTCTCATTTTTCCAGGCTCTGAAACATATATGTCATAGTGACAATGCCGGCGAAACAAAGCGGTCTCTGTCTCCGCGCGTTGTCCAGGCTCTGGCTGGATTTGAGGCCCTTATGGCTAGGCTCACCGCCCGGAGCCGTGAGTCAAGCCTTTCTGATCTGGTGGGTGAGATACTGGAGCAAACTAGATACCGGGAACATATTATGGACAAGGAAGGTGGCGAGGAGAAATGGGAGAACATAATGGAGCTTCGCAATGTTGCTGGTGAATACGATGAGCTCGATCCGGAAGAGGCTTTGACTGCATTTTTAGAAAAAGTAAGCTTGGTGTCGGATATCGATGAACTGGATGAAAAAGTCGATGCTGTGACTCTGATCACACTGCACCAGGCTAAAGGATTGGAGTTTTCAGTGGTTTTTATCGTGGGCTTAGAGGATGGTATTCTCCCACATAGGAAATCGTTCGACGATCCTGAACAAATGGAGGAAGAGCGTCGTCTTTGCTATGTCGGAATAACCAGGGCCAAGAAGCGACTATACCTTCTACGCAGCTATCGTCGAAACTTGTTCGGCGGCAGCACCTCAAACCCGGCGTCCCGTTTTCTCCAGGACATCTCACCCCACCTGATAAGCCCCAAGAGATTATGGGAGCAAAGTCCACCTGTTGCAGCTAGTACGTATTCACGACCTTCTGGGTCTCTTGGTGCTGCAGCGCTAAATGTCGGCGATCATGTCCGCCACAGTAAATTTGGCCCGGGCATAGTGATGAATTGCAGCCCTACAACTGAAGACCAGGAGCTGACTGTAGTCTTTGAGGAAGTGGGTGTCAAGAAGCTCCTGGCCAGTCTGGCACCACTGGAGAAAATCGAGAAAGACTTCGATTCTTCATCGTAGACTGTTGACCGACCACACGGTAACGTGTACAATTAAGTAGCCATGGCTATTAAGGTTTTGGAATCAGAGCTTGTCGCGAAGATCGCTGCGGGGGAACTGGTCGAGAGAGCGGTTTCTGTGGTGAAGGAACTGGTAGAAAATTCGCTGGATGCGGGAGCCACCGAGATTGCAATAGAAGCTGAAGGGGGAGGAGTCGAACTGATCAGGGTCAGTGACAACGGGGAAGGTATTCCGGCGCCGGAACTAGAGCTTGCGTTTGAGAGATATGCCACAAGTAAGATTGGCAGCGTGGAGGACTTGGAGAGAATCGTCAGCCTGGGCTTTCGCGGTGAGGCTTTGCCCAGCATCGCCGCCGTGGCTGAGGTGGAGATCACAACCCAATCACCTTCAGAGGTCGTTGGCAGCTACATGTGTCTGAAGAAGGGCGAGGTGGTCCGAAGCGAGAGCCGAGCTCGACCTCGAGGCACCACTCTAACCGTACGCCGCTTGTTTCGTTATCTGCCGGTTCGACTGAAGTTTCTGAAATCAGCAAATACCGAGAATAAACATATAGCCCACCTGGTGAGCCAGTACTCACTGGCTTTTCCCGGCGTGAAGTTCAGCCTTGTTCTTGATGGACGTTCTAGCCTGCGCACCACGGGCAGCGATGATCTGCGCGAGGTGGTGAGCGAGATATACGGTTCAGGTCTAGCTGAGAAAATGCTGAAGGTAGAGCATACGGACGGGTCTATCAGAATTGGCGGCCTGACTAGCCCGCCTTCCATAGGGCGGGCTAGTCGTAACTATCTCAGTTTCTTCGTCAATCGGAGATGGGTGCGTAGTCCACTGCTAAGCCAGGCGACCGAGGAAGCTTATCGCAGCTTACTTATGGAAGGCCAGCATCCTATTTCGATGATCGATATCTCACTGCCATCTGAAGAGATTGATGTGAACATCCACCCTGCCAAGGCGCAAATAAGGTTTTACCGTGAGCAGGCAATATTCAGCAGTTTGAAGAATGCCATAGAGGGGGCACTGGCGAGGACGCCTGTAGCCAGCTCGAGGACCGTGCCATTCTCAGTCCACTCAGAGCAGTGGGAGAAGCCCCGCATGGTAATGGATAGTGAGCCAGCTTTTGTCGTTGCCCAGTTGCCGACCATCGAGCTGCCAGTTTTGAGGATACTGGGGCAACTGGCGAATACCTTCATTATCGCTGAGGGACCCGATGGGCTGTATCTGATCGACCAGCACGCTGCCCATGAGCGCATACTGTATGACCGGATTTCAGCGCAGTGGTTACAGAAGGACGTCGAAGTCCAGGGACTACTCCAGCCGATAAATATAGAGCTCAGCCCGAGAGAGGAAGTGATACTTAGAGCTAGTAAAGAGTTCTTGGCCGAACTTGGCTTCGGCATTGAGCCTTTCGGCAATAGAAGCTATTTGATACGCACGATACCGGCACTAATAAGTAGGGGGAATGTTGTTGAGATAATAAGCGCCCTGCTTGATGACCTCCGTAGCAAAGAGGGCCCCGTTCCTTGGGAGGAAGAGATAGTTCGATCTCTGGCTTGCCATGGCGCCATCAGAGGCGGACAACAGCTGAGCAACGAAGAGATGCGGGAGTTAGTAGGGCAGCTTGAACAAACCAGACAACCACGGGCCTGTCCCCATGGTCGGCCAACCATGATTCATCTGAGTTCTCATCAACTGGAAAAGGAGTTCGGCAGAATAACCTAGCCCCCTTGGCCTAGTTGACATAAAACTCGTCAGAGTCCGCTGAGATGAGTCGAAGCAACGCCGAGAAGGGCAACGGATCGCCACGGGCCGCTGAAATTCCTGACGACTACAAGTAAGAAGGTATCTAGATTTGTGCGGTTGATTAAATATGCTAGAATACGCGATATTCTGTAATCTTGCTGTATCGCATGTTTAGAATCGTCACGGGAGGGTGCACATGATTTACTGGGCGCAGCTATTGCATTTCTACCAACCACCGACCCAGGCGCCGTCGGTGCTAAGTAAGATATGCAACGAATCATACCGGCCGCTGCTTCAGGTGTTTCAAGAATATCCCAATGCTCGGGCAACAATAAACTTCAATGGTGTCCTAACTGACATGCTGATTGACTGTGGCCATCGAGATGTTATCGATGGCTTCAGAGGCCTTGCTGAAAAAGGGCAGCTTGAATTCACCGGGACGGGCAAATATCATCCTATTCTGCCTCTGATCCCCGAAGAGGAAGTCAAGAGACAGATAGACCTGAACAGGCAGACCAATCGCCGGTTCTTCGGCGATGTCTATGAACCTCAAGGTTTCTTTCCCCCAGAGATGTGTTACAGCCGGGATATTCTCCAGCCCATCATTAAATCGGGTTATCGTTGGATTATTCTCAGTGGTATTGCCTGTCCCACCGACTGGCCTATGGATGTCATATACAAAATGGAGCATGAAGGCCAGAACCTAATGTTATTCTTCCGTGATGATGTACTCAGCAACAGGGTGAGTTTCCAGGATCTGGAGGCTAAGGAATTCTGCACTCATCTGGAGGAGTGGCAGGGTAAACGAGAGAATATTTATGTGGTCACAGCCATGGATGCTGAGACCTATGGCCACCACATTCAGGGTTGGGAAAGGACATTCCTGGCTAAGGTTTACGAGGAACTGGAGTCCCCTGCTGAACCGGCTCCTGTTGAACCCCCGGAAGAGATCAGGCAAGCCAAGGTATTGGCTGGCCAACATACCGCACTTTTGACGAATTGCGAAACTGTTGGAAATATCCAAACGGTCACCATCAGTCAACTCCTCGACCTCTTTCCTCATGGGCAGGCCATAGAGCCAAAGTCATCATCGTGGAGTACGACGTCCGATGATATGCGAGAAGGCAACTATTATCCCTTGTGGCAGGACGGAAGTAACGAGGTACACCGTCTTCAGTGGGAACATTTGAGTATATGCATTGAACTGGTGAACAAAGCACTTGAGTGCGCTGATAACGAGGAGAGTCGCCACTCTGCCACAATTGCCCGTGGCCTTCTGGATCGGGCTGAACATAGCTGCCAGATGTGGTGGGCCAGCAATCGTCCTATGTGGGACATCAATCTTATCCACATGGGCTTGCTTGACCAGTTGCGAACCGTGGTTAATGCTTACCGAGCGATAAACAAGAGTGGAGTGGATGAGGAGACCAAGCGAGAATTCTACTACCGCACTGTTGCTGCCCGGGATATCAGGAACAAACTGGAAGACCGTCTATTTGTGCAGTAGTAGGACATGGGGGAGGAGGG
>JBKHJJ010000044.1:0-10394 GCA_046538185.1 Dehalococcoidia bacterium | reverse complement strand
GACAACCCTGCACTAAAAAGACAACCTTAGAAACACTTTCACTATACAAGGCGGAGATTCCGCATCGGGGGCTGGTTAACATTCAGACCATCTTTTCAATTTCGTCCAGCACTTCTGGCAGTTCTCGTTCCTTTGAATCTTCGATCCCTTTGGGAGTATGCCTATAATGCGGAAAGGTTCGGGTATCATGGTGCGCAGTATTATCATATCTGAAGATCTTTCCTCAAAGTAATTCAAGATCAACTTAACACCGCTTTTATCTTTGCTATGTTCTTCATTGAGCACTTTCATTTCCCTCACCTCCACGTGTTTGAAGTTTAATATTCGTGTTTGATACTCGGACTCTCATTGAATGTCCTAACCTTCCCCGACCTCAGGCGCTGGTGTAGCCTCCTGTCAGGTGGTTTTTGGCCCGGATCTTCAGCACCGACAGCGCGACGCCGAGTCCGTGCGTGACGGCTTTCCGGTTGAGCCTGGTTAGCGTGTAGGCGCAGGTGATGGGGATCTCTTTAATGTTCGCCCCTTTGCTTCTGGCCTTCTCCAGGCTCTCGATGCTGATGCTCATGCCGTTCTCCGAAAGGGAAAGGTCTTTCAGTATCCTCCTGTCGTAGGCCCTGAACCCGCTCTGGGCGTCAGTTACCTTCACTCCAGAGCCGAGGTTCCACAACCAGGTGATGACCCGGGTGCCGAACCCGCGGTATGAAGGCATAGTTGGCAGTTGGCAGTTTTATGGTTGGCAGTTGGTAGTTGAGAGTTTGTTGCTGGTCATCAACTGTGAAGAGGATTCTGTAATCCCCTACCCTAATTCTATACCCCTCTACCCCTTTCAGCTTCTTTACACCTCTAGCGCGAGGCTCCCATTCCAGATCAGACAATCTTGCTATGATCCTGCTAAGGACTTCTGGCGGAAGTTGCTTCAGGTTATGCCAAGCAGCACTTTCCAGCCTTACAGTATAGCTCAAATTCTGCTTTCCCTCCTCAGTTCATTCCTAAAATCTTCCAGCTCCATGAACTCCCCTCCCGCCTCTATAGCTCTTTTGAGATCAAGGGCATCTTCCATTTCCTCAATATAGGCAACTAGGCGTTCAAATTCGTCAAAATCCAGAATTACCGCTTTCCTTTCTCCATTTTCATCTGTCACATATTGTCTCATAACACCTCCTACAATGCAGCGGTTCAAGTTTTGGCTGTGTCAAGCTCAGTCAGGTGTCATAATTATAGCAAGTTTACTGTATGATAATCTAGCGAGGTTAGCAGGATTTGTTCGTTTATTGAGTTGGGCTTATAGCTGTCGGCTGTTGGCTGTCAGCCGATAGCTAATCGTCAGTGCTTCGATTATAGCTTTCCCAAATACTCGATAGTTCTCTTTCGAGGTTCATTACAGGCTCAAATCCAAGCACTGTCCTTGCTTTGCTTATGTCCGAGTAGTTTCTCTTTATTTCGCCGGGGCGCTCGGGTTCGTAGATAGTTGATAGTTGGGAGTTGGCAGTTTTTGAGTTGTTCGCTGTTTCCAGTATCAGCTTGACCAGTTCATTGATGGTGGTTTCGACGCCGCTCGCGATCTGGAAGACCTCTCCCCAGGGGAGGGGAATTCCTTGAGTTCCTTGGGTTTGTTGAGTTTGTTGATGGCTGATCCGCCTGAGGCGGATGGCTGATGATTCCGACTGTGAGCTGTCGACTGTTGACTGTCGACTGTCGGCTGTCAGCACTAAATGGATGGCCTGGCATATGTCGTCTACATGGACGAAGTCGCGGGTCTGGTTGCCATCGCCGTATATTACGAGCGGCTCTCCCTTCCTGGCCTTCTTCATGAACTTTGTGATGACGCTGGACTTGTGTTCGGAGTGGGGGCCGTACACGTTGGCAAAGCGCAGGGCGACGGTCTTCAAGCCGAAGGAGTGGTAGTATGCCGAGCACAGGCCCTCCGCTGCCAGTTTGGAGGCCCCGTAGGGGGAGAGGGGTTGGGGGACTTTCGTTTCATCGATAGGGGGTTCCTGTTCCCCTGCTACTGCATTGGAAGAGGCAAGGATGAACTTCTCGACGCCGCGTCGCCGGCAGGCCTCTAAAAGATTGAGGGTCCCGTTGACATTGATGTCCCAGTCCTCCTCTGGATTTTCCACGGACTCCACCACGCTGGTGTGGGCGGCGAGATGGACGACTGCGTCCACCCCGTCCACTGCCTTTGCCACCGCTTCTTTGTCACGGATGTCTCCCACCAACAGGTTGGGAGTTTGTCGGGTTGGTTTGGCGGTTTGGCGGTTTAGCGGTTCTGCTGATGGCTCATGGCTCGTGGCTGATGATTCCGACTGTGGGCTGACCTCTGTTGGCGGTGGGCTCTCGGTGGTCCAACCCATCGCGCTGGTGGAGAGGTTATCCAGGATTCTAACGGCGTACCCTCTCTGAGAGAGGTATTCTACCACGTTCGTGCCGACAAAGCCACAGCCTCCGGTGATTAAGACAGTTGATAGCTTCGCTTTCTCATTTCCCATCGCTTTCAAACAAAACCTTCGCAGAATTCGATGATTCTTCTACTACAAAGGAACCGCCATCAAGCAATGCCTCGGCCGCATTCAGGTCGCTTTTCGCCAGGTTAATCCAGTCTTTGCTTCGTTCCGGCATTTAATCCGCGTTTATGAACTCAAGTTTGCCTGGTTGCTCTCATTATAGCAAGTTTGGTGTGTGGGAGTCTAGCGAGAGTTTGACTGAGATGGTATACAGCAGGTAGTATAGGATAGGATCGATTTCCACCAGCTATGAGACACAGCCCAACACCAACAGCTTGGGTAACATCCAGGGGATATTTGGATATACGCCTTCACAACAAGATACGCCTCACACTCTAATAAGTTAGGTGTTTCTCACAAGGCTGACCTTCCCCTTGCGAATTCGACTTAATGGCATCAGGTGACTGGTCGGACTCGCGCAAAGAAGATCTTTAGATGGCCTGAATCAGCCGAGCAAAAGCTCAAATTCGGAGGTGACAACTGGTAATGAGCGAGAAGAACAAAAACGAGGAAACAAATAAGGGGGTTAGCAAAACGGCAGTGGCTAATAATGAAACCCCTGAGAAGTATAACATCACCGTCACTGTGAACGGCGAGCCATATGAATTCATGGTTGGGAAAGACATCAGTCCCTGGCACACGTTGGCTCATACGCTCAGGGAAACGCTCGGTCTCGCCGGAACGAAGATAGACTGTGACCACGGAGCATGTGGAGGTTGCACGGTCATCATGGACGGGGACCCGATCCTTTCGTGCATGACATTGACCGTGGAATGCGATGGGAAAAGTATAACCACCATTGAGGGCCTAAAGGACCCGCAAACCGGGGGGCTGGACCCCCTTCAACAGGCCTTTATCGACCATTCAGCCTTTCAGTGCGGCTTCTGTACTCCGGGAATGATTATGGCTGCAAGGGCACTGCTGGATAAAACCCCTGATCCGACGGAAGAGGATGTCAAGGAAACACTCGCCGGACACTATTGTAGATGTATATCCCACTATCAGGTTATCAAAGCCGTGATGGCAGCAGCAGGAAATGGAGGTAACACAGATGGCCAAAGAGTATAGATATGTGGGAAAGCCAACCCCGAGAGTAGATGCCGAGGAAATCGTAACCGGAGAAGCGGAGTACATCGATGATTTAAACTTGCCCGATATGTTGTATGGTAAGGTTTTGCGAAGCCCGTATCCCCATGCAAATATCCTGAACATTGAAACGAGCAAAGCGGAGAGCTTGCCCGGCGTCAGAGCTGTACTTACCTACAAGAATGTCCCGGATTGGAAAGCTGGATTCCCTGAGCATATGTGTGTTCTCGATAGTAAAGTGCGTTTCGTAGGGGACGCTGTAGCTCTGGTTGCTGCAGAAACCGAGGAAATAGCTGATGAGGCACTGGAACTAATAGATGTAGAATACGAACAATTGCCAGCCGTGTATGATATGGAAGAGGCCAGGAAGCCCGATGCCCCTCAGTTGTACTCGCAATTCCCAGGCAATATCGCCCCGGGCGGACTGCCCTTTTTCGGACCGAATACCCTGCAAAACATTGTCAGGGGCGATGTGGAAAAGGGATTCGAAGAGGCTGATTTCGTCGCCGAGGGAACATATGGTTACGAGAATAAACCAAATCCCCTGACACCTGAACCTCCCGGAGCAATAGTCAGGTGGGAAGGACCTGATAAATTGACCGTGTGGACCTCGACACAGAGTCCATATCTGGTGAAGAAAGTAATAGGAAAAGCCCTGGGATTACCCAACCTCCGGGTTATCGCTTCCCAATGTGGTGCCAGTTTTGGGTCAAAGAACTGTTCGACTGAGGTCATCTTTTACGCCGCTGCACTGGCCAAAGCCGTTCGCAGGGGCAGGCCGGTCAAAGTAGTTTACAGCAAAGAAGAGCACCTTGCGGCATACGCAGTACGATTCAGCTCTCGTATAAACGCCAAGGTAGGAATCAAGAAAGATGGTACAGTGACGGCATTCTCTGGTGAGTGGCTCGCTAACCCTGGCCATTCCGTAAATGCTACACAGGGGGAAATCGCTGTCGGCCTCGGTGAAGCCCAGGTAATGCTTAAGTGTGACAACTGGAACCTCCAACCTCGCATTGTATTGACCAATCAAACTGGCTCAGGAATAATCAGGGGTTTTGGTGGTCAGGAGCTAAAGTCCGCCTTCCTGCCGATTTTGACAATGGCTATGGAAAAAGCCGATATCGACCCCGTGGAGTTTTTTAAGCGTAATTATGCCAGGACCGGTGACGGGTATTACTGGCGGGATGGGGAATGGTGGACCTGCAGAGGCGTGGATTATTCAAAGGCCATAGATAAGGGCACCGAAACCTTCGGGTGGAAGGATAAGTGGAAGGGATGGCTTAAACCAACGGCAGTTAACGGCGCAAAGAGGAGAGGAGTAGGTTGCGGCGTGCACGGTAATGCTGATGTGGGTGAAGATAGATCTGAGGCATATGTGAGGCTGCTTCCTGAAGGAACGGCCGTCTTGAATGTATGTATAGCTGAATCCGGCGGTGGGCAGAGGAGCAGCCTGCGTAAGATGGTTGCGGAATTGGTGAACTTGCCCCTTGACAGGGTTGAGATAACCCCCAAGGATACATTGCTGAATCCTTTTGAGCATGGTCTTGCCGGTTCCAGGGGGACCTACGCTGTAGGCAGCTCTGTCACCAGAGCTGCTCAGGATGCCAGGCAAAAGCTGTTCGAACGGGCATCTCCACTCCTTGGTGTAAGCCCTGATGATGTGGATACGGAAGATGGCATGCTTTATGTCAAAAGCAATCCTCAGTCAAGGATTCGGTGGATCGATGCAATGGGCGGGGACGAGCGCATAATAACCGGCCTGGGTTCCTTCGACCCCGACTATTCCATGCCTTGCTTCTTCATGATATTCGTAGAAGTCGAGGTGGACGTTGAGACCGGGCAAACGGAATTGCTAATTGTGACTGGCGCTACCGATGTCGGTCAAGTCATAGACCCCGTTTCACTGAAAATGCAACTTGAAGGTGCTCTCGGCTCTGCCGGGCTGGACAGCGCTTTATTCGAGGAAACAGTTATGGACAAAAATACGGGACATGTACTTACCGGCAACATGGTAGACTACAAGTGGCGTACCTCCCTCGAACTTCCGACATTCCAAAACGTGATTGTGGAGACTCCTCTGCCATCTCATATTTTTGGGGCAATAGGAGCCGGAGAGGTAACGACTTCACCTGCGCCCAGTGCGGTGCTTATGGCAGTATCCAATGCCATTGGGAAGAGAGTGACGACATATCCGGTAACGCCTGATAAGATACTTAAAGCCTGGAGCGAGAGATAGATGGAGGCCAACTACGATGAAATCTTTCAAACATGTTAACGCGAAAACCGTCGACGAAGCTGTCGAATTGCTCAAAGACCATGGAGGCAAGGCTAACCTGATCGCGGGCGGGACAGACTTGCTTGGCGTTCTCAAGGACAAAATCCTGCCGGAATATCCCGAAACCATAATTAATATCAAGACAATATCCGGACTCGATTACATCAAAGAAGATGGGAAAGGGCTAAAGATAGGGGCGTTATCCAGTCTACGAGATATAGCTAATAGTCCAACAATCAAGGGAAAGTATAAAGTGCTCTCAGATGCAGCCGAGTCCGTTGCAAGCCCCGAAATCCGTAACATGGGAACAATAGGCGGAAACCTGACACAGGATGTCCGTTGCTGGTACTATAGAGTCCCTCAGCGGATAGGTGGACCTATCATGTGCCCACGGAAGGGCAGTGGCCAGTGCATGGCGGTACAGGGTGACAACCGTTACCACGCTATCATGGGAGCCAAGAAGTGCTTTGCGGTCTGCCCATCAGATACGGCGGTTGCACTAGCTGCCCTTGATGCAATTATCAAAGCCGTGGGCCCCAACGGCGAGCGCACGATTCCCGTCAAGGATTTCTACCAGCCACTAAACAATGCCCTGAATGTGGAGGAGATAGTAACGGAGATCGAGGTTCCCAAGCCCCCGGATGGTGCCAGACACCAATTCCTGAAATTCACTCTAAGGAAGCCCATCGATTTCGCCATTGTGAGTGTCGCATCAGTGATTGCTGTCGAAGATGGTGTCTGTACGGACGCTAGAATAGCACTGGGAGCGGTAGCCCCGGCACCGCTCCGCGCAACACAGGCGGAAGAAGCAATCAAAGGAAAGGCCATCGATGATGCAATTGCGGAGTCAGCAGCGGAGTCGGCAGTCGCCGGTTCTAAACCACTCAGCATGAACGCATACAAAGTCGACATTACAAAAACCCTGGTAAAAAGAGCCATCGTCTCTTAGTCGCTTAGACGCAGGGAGGTCATATGCAAACCGAACCGGTTAGTTTCTACAGCGACGGACTGAAGCTTCAAGGCGCTTTTTTCCTTCCCGATGACTTTGATGCATCTCAGAAGCATTCCCTGGTCATACCCTGCTCCGGCTTCACTGGCCTGATGAAGATTCACCCTGCCCGGTTCGCCCGCTATCTCACCAGTCGTGGTTATATGTGTTTCGGTTTTGACTACCGGGGGTTCGCTGGCAGCGAAGGTGAACGGGGCCGGGTCATCCTTGATGAGCAGGTCCGCGACATCATCCATGCAACAAGCTTTGCCGAGGACGATCCGCGGGTAAATCACCGACAGATCATCCTTCTGGGGTGGGGCATGGGGGCGGGGCTGGTGATTGATGCGGCCCGCGAGCTCGTTGGCGCTCTGGGACTTATCTGTGTGAACGGGTTCTACTCAGGCAAGCGCATCCAGCTTGCTCACCGTGGTCCTGCCGGATATCTGGACTTTCACGACCGCACACGCCGGCAGTACACTGACCGGGCCAAGACAGGCAAGCCGAGATGGGATGATCCGTTCTTCTTTTATCCCCTTGACCAGCAGTCCCAGGCCTATGTAGACAACGTGCTCCGGCAGTATAGCGAGTATGACACGGAGGAGTACTCGGGAGAACTCGCCGATTCCCTGCTGCGATGGCATCCGGAAGCCTACGCTCCTTACATGCGTATGCCAGTCCTGATTGCCCATGCCACACGGAATGCGTTGCATCCACACACAGAGGCCGAGAGCCTCTACCATGCCTATGGCGGTCCGAAGGAGCTTTTCTGGATCTACGATGCCGGCCATACGGAGTGGATGAAAGACGATGATTACCGATTCCTTGCCCTTGGCCGCAAGATATATACCTGGTTGGAGGATATCCTGCAAGGGACCTGAGCCTCGCAGGAAATAATCCATGTGCTTGGGCTTCTACGGAGGTGCCATGAAGTCCGGTCCCAGCGGTTCCTCTATCGTTTCCCTGAGAATGGAGTCAATCTGCTTCATGGCATGCTCATCCAGGCTCCATCCCATTGCCTCATCCACGGTATCTACTTGCTGAGGTCTTCTTGCTCCCCAGAGGGCAACACCATTGCTAATCTGGTCGAGTATCCATCTTATAGCCAGTGGCAATACCCGCTTGCTATAGTTCTCTAGAGCAAAATCATCCAGTCTCTTTACTGCATCGAGGTACCGCTCGTAGCGCGTAGACCTGAACTTGGGGTCGGCCTTCCTCAAATCATCTCCATGAAATCTGGTGTCAGGTCTCATTTTGCCTGTGAGCAGGCCCCGGCAGAGTGCTCCATACACGAGAACTGCAAGGTCATTCTTCTGGCAGTAAGGCAATACATCTTCCTCAACAGATCTCTCAAACAGGTTATAAGGTGGCTGAGATGTATGGAGAGGGGCTACTGTTCGAAATCTGTCCATCTGTTCCGGGGAATAATTGCTGACCCCTATCAAACGAATCTTCTCCTGCTCCATAAGTTTCTCCATGACCTCGGCTGTCTCCTCGATCGGGACCTTAGAGTCCGGCCAGTGGACCTGATAAATATCGATATAGTCAGTATAGATTATTGGCCAATTCGGCCATGTATATCCTACGCCTCTCCCCAGACTTCGCTGGGGAGAGGTTGCCCGCCATAGGCGGGCAATTGAATTGAGAATTCTACATTCCGTATCGACAACATTTTGTCGATGATTAGGCGCTAAGCGCCTAATCCTCTGCCCCTAGAAGAGTCAACGGCTTACCTGATTACAAATGATTTATCACAAACTATCGACGTAGTCCCTCAGTTTGTGCAGAAGATCTGTTCCCTTGATCGGAGGCGGAGCAAACTGTAGAATCCCTCGGCGGTAGAGTGGCTTCCAGCGTAAGCAGCAATACCGACTTTGTCGTAGCCGGAGCGCAACCGGGCAGCAAGCTCGACGAGGCGAAAAAGCAAGGTGTCAAGGTTTTGGATGAGACCGAGTTTGAGAAGCTCGTCTCCGAGGAGCAGGTTTAATGTGCATCAATGCTCCCGGCTTTGGAATGATGCTATAGCTTCTTCAATAGCTGTGCGGATGGGAGTATAGGTTATACCCAACTCCTTTTCGGACTTGCTGCTATCAAACTGGCTACCCTCCCTGATCGTCCTCATCTGGTCTATTGACATCCCGAGAGCGGGTGGCTTCCTGGTTATATTGGCAAGCAAGGTCAAAATAGCGGCACTTGACATGACCAAGGAATCCGGCAACCGCATTTTCGGAAGGGGGCCCCCGGCAACATCGCTGATTAATTCGTTTACCTCTCGTATTGAGAGCCGGGGCTTGCCAATGAGATACTTTTCTCCGATGTTGTTTTCTTTCTCCAGTGCTTTGACTATAGAGTCAGCAACATCCCCAACGTGTACATAGGTCAGGATCGAATTCTCAAAGAATCTGACGGGTATGCGCCCGTTAATGGCATTGTTAATCCATTGACCGGTGGGCTTCGGATCTCCTGCACCGGTGACTGAGCCGAGATACAGCATTACCAGTGGCAAGTCCTTCCCCTTATATAATTCCCAGGCAATTAAATCACCTTCATACTTGGTACGCGCGTATTCGCCAAAGCGAACGGGGCCCACCTCGCTATCTTCAGTGAATGGACAATCCTCAGGCTTACCATATATCACCAGACTACTAACATGGATCACCTTTGAAACACCGGCTTCTAAAGCACACTCCATCACATTCCGGGTGCCCTTAACATTTACCTCTTTATATATCTTCCTGTCTGGCTCCCAGAAGGAGTATATATTAGCCAAATTGACCACCCAATCACAACCCTGCATCCCTTCCAAGATCGATGGCTTGTCCGTCACATCTCCTTCGATAAAGGTAGCGCCCAGTTGCTTCAATGTGTCCGCGCGACTGATTTTTCTAACAAGGCAATACATTTCGTGGTCCGTCTGTGCCAATCTGTTAGCGAGGTTCATGCCGACAAAACCGGTAGCTCCGGTAATGAAAATTTTTATGGCAATCCACCTTGGGCCCCCTCGGAGTATATGAACCAAGTATAGTCTCACCTGGACATGGAGGTCAATATAGTTGATCAGGTGTTATTTCGAACTAGTCGAGTCCACGCCGTAATTCAAATACCACCGGATTTTCCGCATCGGGGCAGGCAACAGTAGCCTTGTTTGGATCTTTTTCCCAGGGAAATGACCCTCCAAATTGCAGTACTTCAGCGAAAGGGAAAAGTGTGTAGAATGCCCATGAACAAATGCCCGGCGGAGTCTGTCGGCCGATGATGAATTCATCCCCAACCCTGTGTCCGGCTTCGCAAGTGCCTTTCTGGGATATGACCCTGGCTATTACGTCAGACATGTGGTGTTCCTCCCTTGAGAATCCTCTTAGTATGTGCCATTATAGCGCAAATGAATGAAATTTAAATCTGTAGCGGGTTGCCTTTCACCTTCAAGCACGGGTGCTTGCACATGATAAATTTGGGGTTGTTCCATCCGTATGCAAGACTACGGTAGGGATTTCGAAGTGATTCGGGGGGTGAAGCCTTTAAATCATAACCAATTTACCGC
>JBKHJJ010000043.1:0-10537 GCA_046538185.1 Dehalococcoidia bacterium | reverse complement strand
GGCAGAATGAAGGTTATATCCTGCAGTAAGGGAGGAAACACAGATACGGGATAGAAGACCGCGGAGAAGGGCAGGAGCAGGAAGGGAATGAAAAAAGCCAGAATGTCGGCTGACGGCCCGAACCGCACCACCAGTCCGATAGCCACCACACCGATCCCCCACCCGGAGATGAGGACGTTCATGAAAAAGGGTATAAGGTAAAGCCCCATGTCCCAGATGTTGAGAGCGTACAGCAGAAAGGCAATGGGCGCAATGTAGAAGAAAGCCAGTAAAGTCTGAACAACCCCTACGAGAGCAAATCCCATAACCAGTTCACCCAGCTTGATGGGAGAGGCGAAAATATTGATGACATTGCGCGACCAGACCTCCTCCAGAAAGGAAACGCTAAAAGATCGTTGAGAAAGCTCAAACATGGACCAAAAGATGAAGGCGCTGAGGATAAGCAATATGAAGTCCAATCTGGCAGTGCTGGGCCCCATGGTCTGGACCCATAAGGTAAGGAATCCCCACAAGAACAATTCGACAGTAATGAAACCGAAAAGTGCGAAGAGCTTGGGCACACTCCGGCGGATAAGAATCACGTTACGGTAGAATATTCCAAAGACATGCAGGAAGTTCATGATGGTTCACTGAGTGGTTCTTTGTTGATACTGATAAAGATCTCTTCCAGGTCTTCCTGGCCAAAGTAGTTTTTGAGATTACCGGGACTGTCGTCGGCCACAACCTTTCCCCGGGAAAGAAAAATGATTCTATCCGATACCTGTTCTATCTCTCGCATATTGTGCGACGTCCAGAGAATAGCGCCGCCAGCTTTGCGAACAAGTTTGAGGATTTTGGCCCGGAGTCCTCTAGCGATGACCGGGTCCAGGGAAGCGGTGGGTTCGTCAAGTAAGAGAAGTCCGGGACTGTTGACAAATGCCTTAGCTATACCTATACGCATTTGCTCGCCCGAAGAAAGTTGACCCACTTTCTTGTCTGCCAACCAGCCAAGATCAAACTCGTCAATGAGGAAGCCCACCCTTTCTCTGTAGTTACGGACTCCGTAAAGAAGCGAATATACCTTCAGTGCTTCACTGGCAGTGAGATTGTAGGGCAGAACAGAATAGGGAGCGGTGAAGTTCATCATAGAAAGTAATTCTTCGCGATGGTCTTTGAGAGTCTTTCCGAAAATCTCAATATCTCCGCTGGTGGGAGAAACCAGGGTAAGCAGCATCTGAATGGTTGTGGTCTTTCCTGCTCCGTTGGGGCCGAGCAGACTGACAATCTCACCTTCCTCTATCTGGAATGAAACGCGGTTCACCGCCAGAAGGTTGTTGTACTGCTTGGTGAGGTCGGTGACCCGCAGGATGGTAGTCATGACAATGTCCATAACTTATAATGGAAAACGAAGGAAATTGCAATTTCCCGGCACCAGGCCGCTTGATTCACCAGTGATTTTTCGGAGAAGCACAGGTTGTGCTATACTTCGTGGGTTGTTGCTTATGAGATATTGGAGGAAAGAGCAATGATTGTGAAGATGCTGGTGGTTGGGCCTTTTGCCTCTAACTGCTACATAGTCGGTTCATCGTCCACGAAAGAAGGAATGATTATCGACCCCGGTGCCGAGGCGGGGACTATTCTCAAGACAGTGCAGCAGACCGGCCTGTCCATATCCTTGATCGTGGCGACCCATGCCCATATGGACCATATCGATGCCCTTCAAGCCGTGAAAGAAGAGACGAATGCGCCGTTCGCCCTTCACGAGGCAGAGGAGGCACTATTGTCCGGAGGTGCCATGCGTCCGCTGCAATCACTGGGGCTTTCTCCCTACCAATCGGCTCCTGAACCGGACCGGTTACTCAAGGACGGCGACCGCATAGATGTGGGCGACCTGCACTTTGAAGTCCTACATACTCCGGGACATAGTCCCGGGGGAATCTGTATTTCGGGACACGGAGTAGTGTTTAGCGGCGACGCTCTGTTCAATTTCTCTATCGGGAGGACCGACTTCCCCGGCGGCAGCTACGAGCGCTTGCTCAAGGGGATCCATGAGAAACTCATGGTGCTGCCAGATGAAACCATTGTTTACCCCGGGCACGGACCGGCTACCACTATCGGAGACGAACGCAGGGGAAACCCCTTCCTGCGCTGATTAGTCATACCGAGGATTGCGTACGCTAACCCGTGAACTGCTACTGAGGGTATATCCAAGGCCCTGCGCTGCCAAAAGGCTGTGCTTTTGTGGTGCCTATGCCGGGAGAAGCACAAGACAAAAGCCGCCGGCAGCCAGCAAAGGAATTGCCACTTAGCCCTGATACAGGAATTTGGGTTGGGGGTAACTCTGGCTTAAGGTTTCCAGCAAGACTATGTCCTGGGCGCTGAGCCCCCACAACCTGGCTTGGATAACGTCGGCAAGCCCCAGCAGCGACCACAATGTCAGTCCAGGTCGTTCATAATACTCCACTACATAATGTTCGAGACTGGCCAGCTCTGCTGTCAAGTTCACAGCCGTATCCAGGTCGCCCAGCTCATCAACCAGGCCCAATCTCTTAGCTTCGGTGCCGGTATAGAGCTGTCCCGTAGCCAGATCTCTGACATCATCGGTACTCAATCCTCTCCCTTCAGCTACCACCTCGATGAAGTGCTGGTAGTACTCGTCGACCATTTCCTGGAGGATTTCCTCCTCCTCCAGCGTCAGTTCCCTTAATCCACGGTACATATCCTTATACTTGCCGCCCTTGAAGGTCTGTATCTTGATACCCAGTTTGTCGTAGAGTCCCTCGATGTTCGGTATCTGAGAGATGACCCCAATACTGCCGGTCTGCGCAGTGGGGAGGATGACAATCATGTCTGCTCCGGTTGAGATGTAGTACCCGCCTGAGGCGGCCATATTGTCTATGCTTACCACGATAGGCTTCTCCTCCGCGACTCTTTCTATCTCATTGAGGATCTCTTGACTGGCCGGCACTGTTCCACCGGGGCTATCTATACGCAGGATAATCGCCTTGACCGCCGCATCTCTCTCTGCTGTTCCCAGATATCCTCTCACCAGCTCGGGCGTGATGGTCGAGCCGAGGAACCTTGAGCCCTCCTGGGAACCGATGGTCCCACTGAGTGGGATGACGGCTATCTTGCCTGCTGCCGGTCTTCCTATAGGTCTCACGATAACCAGGACTACTATCGCCACAACTGCCAGTGCCGCCAAAGTAATAATGATTGCTTTCTTCTTTTTCATGTCTTGCCATCCTTGATATGTCTTCAGCGTTACTGAGTATTATAGCAAGTGGGACTTCTGTATGCAGTGGGTGAGAGAATTATGGGAAATATCAAGACAACCATGATTCGGAGTCCTGCTGGAATCAAGGAGAGATGAAATGCTGAAGCGCGCAGCGATTCGGTTCAAGTATCTCGACGGTGCTTGATCTCGGCCACGCTATCGAGATAACCCTGGAGGATTAATGCTGCTGCTATGGAGTCCGTTCTGCCTTTATCCTGCAAGCTCCTATTTCCGGGTCCTCCTTTTCTTTTGGGGCGTAGTTTGCTTTCCCTAGCACCGGCGTCTCTCTTCAAGCGCTCCGCGGCTCGGGTAGAGAGCCGTTCATCCCATAGCCGTATATCGAGCTGGCTGAGGTTACTCTGCTTCGCCCGCAACGACAGTCTGTCAGCGAAGGCTGTTACCTTCCTGGCTTGTTCTCCGAGCTGACCGTTTAGGTGGCGAGGCAAGCCAACTACTATGCACTGAGCCTCATATCGCTCCACAATCTCGAGAATCTGACCTATGAGTAAATCTTCCTCTTCACTGGCGAGCACCGTCAAGGGCATGGCGAAAGTCCCCTGGGGATCACTTATTGCCACTCCAGTCCTGTTGTCTCCGACATCCAGGCCTACGCTACGCATTCTTACACATTTCCCTTGACCCGCTTCCCTCCGGGAGAGGGAAGCGTGGCTTATCAATCTTTGCCCTGAGAGGAAGCAGAAATCTGGCCGGCTACGATGTTCTTGACTGACTGCAAGGCTTCGTCAATCCTGGCCGCGTCTTTTCCGCCGGCCTGGGCCATGGCGGGCTTGCCGCCGCCCCCTCCACCGGTAGCTTTGGCGGCTTGATTAATAATCTGGCCGGCATGGAAACCTCTCGTTATCAGGTCGGGAGTCACCATAGCCAGAAAGTTGGGCTTGCCGTCATACACCGTAGCCAGAACGACTACGGCGCTTCTTAATCGGTCGCGCAGAATATCACCCGTTTCCCTGAGGACGGGCATGGTCAATGATGGTACCCTGGCGGCCAGAACTGTCACGCCACTCACCTCCTCCGTTTGTCCGAGCAAATCATCGGCGATTCTACGCGATAGCTCCCTTTCCAGCGAGACAGTTCTTTTGCGTTCGGCTTCCAGCTCACTGATAAGGGTTTTCACCTTGCCAGGGACTTCGTCAAGCGCGCTTTCCACTTCTGCGGCTACGCTCTGCAATGCAGTGAAGCGAGACTGGACCAGGTCTTCAGCTTTCCTTCCCGTTACCCCTTCGATACGATGCAGGCCCGTGCCGATGCTGCTTTCAGTGGTTATGAGGAACATACCGATTTCTCCTGTTGACCGCACATGAGTGCCACCGCAGAGTTCCTTGCTTATTGGCGGCTCGCCGATTTCCAGCATCCGGACTTCTTCTCCATACTTTTCTTCAAACAAAGCGATAGCACCCTCAGCAATGGCCTGCTTATAGGGCACGAGCTTTGCTTCTGCCCTCAGGTCCTGGCGTATCCATCGATTAACCTGCCTCTGAATTTCGCCGAGCTGCTCCTCGGCTATGGGAGCCAGATGCGAGAAGTCAAATCTGAATCTCTCGGCCTCTACTAATGAGCCCTTTTGATAGACACGGTTGCCCAGCGTCTGCCTTAGAGCAGCCTGAAGGAGATGGGTAGCAGTGTGATTACGGGCGATATCCAGGCGGCGGGGCATATCCACTCTGGCCTCGACTTCATCGCCGGTAGATATGGTCCCTTGAACCAATTTGCCCCTATGTATTATCGTGTTCGAGGACGTTCTGAGGGCATCTGTGATGATCACCTTGCCCTTTGGGCTGGTGATTTCGCCAGTATCACCTACCTGTCCTCCCATCTCACCGTAGAAAGGAGTCCTTTCAAGTATGAGGTCAATACTGTCTCCCAGGGAAGCTGCTTCGACAGGCTTTTCCTTCACGGACAGGCTAATGACTCTGGATTTGCAGGAGGCTGCCTCGTAGCCTACGAAAAGTGTGCCGGCAGAGACTTTGGGCCCGTGACGTGCTACTGCCTCGTTCGCCGGCTTGGGTGTTGCCCTACCCCTTTCGCGTTGCTTCTCCATCTGAGTGTGGAAACCGCCCCAGTCTATGGCCAGGCCTTTATCTCGAGCAATCTCAGCGGTTAGCTCCGGGGGAAACCCATAGGTGTCATAAAGTCTGAACACCTCCTCACCTGTCAGGCCCTGTCTCCCTTGAACTGAAGCCTGGTCAATGAGTTTGTCCACCAGATTAAGGCCGCTTTCCAGAGTGGTAATGAATTTCTCCTCCTCCGTTTTCACTACTTCATCAATCAGGTCTTGATTAGCTGTGAGCTCAGGGTACGTGTGGCTCATCGTATTGACAACAGCTTCGGTCATTTCGTTAAGGAACGGCTCGTCCAATCCGGCCTTCCTGCCAAAAAGCGAGGCCCGCCTCAATATTCGCCGCAGGACATACCCCCGGCCCTCGTTGGAAGGCATTATGCCATCGGCAACAAGAAATGCGACGCCGCGAGAATGCTCAGCGACAATCCTGATTGCCCGGTCAATGCTGCGGTCCCGCCCGTACTGTGTCCCGGACAGGCGGCAGGCCCGGTCTACCAGGGGGAAAAACAGGTCTGTTTCGTAGGGGGAGGGCTTGTGTTGAACAGCCGCCAGGGCCCTCTCCAGGCCCATTCCGGTGTCAATGTTCGGTTTGGGCAGAAGCGTGCGCTGGCCGCTCAGGTCCTGATTGTACTGAGTGAATACGAGGTTCCACACTTCGGAGAAACGACCGCACTCGCAATTGGGCCCGCAATCGGCTTTGCTGCAGCCAAACTCTGCCCCCAGGTCGTAATGAATTTCGCTGCACGGGCCACATGGGCCGGAATCGCCGACCGGGCCCCAGAAGTTGTCCTCTTCGCCGAATCGCAATATCTTCTCAGGAGGGACCCCAAGCTCGCGCCAATAGTCAAAGGCTTCATCATCGTCAAGGTAAATGGTTATCCTCAGTCGGTCCTCAGGAAGTTTCAGATATCTGGTGACAAACTCCCAGGCCCAGGATATAGTCTCTTTCTTGAAGTAATCACCAACGCTGAAATTTCCCAGCATCTCGAAGAAGGTAAGGTGTTTGCTGTCCCCGACTGAGTCTATGTCAGTCGTGCGAAAACACTTCTGGCAGGAGGCTAGTCGCGGGCTTGGTGGAGGTTCCAGTCCCAGAAAATACGGTTTAATCTGCACCATGCCGGCGGTGGTCAGCAGCAGAGTGGGATCCTTCTGAGGCACAAGGGAGGAACTCGGGATAATTGTGTGCCCCCTGTCCTGAAAGAAACTCAGAAAGGCCTGTCTAAGTTCGTCGCCAGTCAATTGTCAGTTACCTTCTTGATTTTAGAAGGTGTCAGCTATAATGTCAATCAAGCCATACTGCAGGGGAACCTTCAGGGAGTTGATACTGAGGAGTAGAAACGACTTTGCGGCGCTACATCATGCGGGAACTCGTTTCCCAAACCAGCCGGGAATTGAGCTATTTCCCTTTCTTCTCGTAATCAGGGCACCAGGTGGCATTGGGGCGCTCCGGGTGATGGCAGGCGCTTCTCCAGTTCCATTTGCAGCTGTCACAGAGAAAGATATTCATGCCAAGACTCTTCTTGACCCCGAGTTTGAGTTTGTCTATCCAGTTGGGACTGCTTCGCTTCTTCACTTGGTTCGGACTGGCGGTCGCGACACTACTATTGCTTACATGTCCTTAGACAAAGTGGCGAGGAATTCAGCATTGTTCTTGGTCTTGGCTAGCCTTTCCAGTATTCTCTGTGTGACCTCTCCATGGTTAGGGGAGTCGCTATCTATCATGCTGGCTACACGCCTGAGCAGCCATATCTGTTTCAGGGTATTCTCGTCCAACAGAAGCTCTTCCCTCCTTGTGCTGCTGGGGAGAATGTCTATGGCCGGGAAGACCCTTCTCTCGGCCAGTTTTCTATCCAGGTGGAGTTCCATGTTGCCCGTACCTTTAAACTCTTCGTATATGAGCTCGTCCATTCGGCTGCCGGTATCCACGAGGCAGGTAGCAATGATGGTTAGGCTCCCGCCTTCATCGGTGTTGCGGGCGGTGCCAAAGAAGCGCTTGGGAGGATGCAGGGCTACCGAATCCACACCGCCGGACAGGGTACGCCCGCTGGCGGGCAAGGCTAAATTGTAGGCCCTTGTAAGCCTTGTAATACCATCAAGGAGTATAACGACATCTTTGCCCATTTCCAGTAGCCTCTTGGCTCTCTCTAATGCCAGTTCTGCTACTCGAGTCTGACTCTCCACCGGTTCATCGAAGGTGGCAGCGATAACCTCGGCCTTAACCGACCTCTTCATGTCGGTGACTTCTTCGGGCCTTTCTCCAATAAGGCAAACCATGAGGTGAATATCGCTGTAATTAGTGGTTATGGCATTGGCAATCTTCTGAAGGAGCACAGTCTTGCCTGCCTTGGGTGGTGACACAATCAGCCCTCTCTGGCCCCGGCCTATGGGAGCCACAAGGTTGATCAGGCGGGTGGACAGTTCACCTGACGTTGTTTCCAGATCGATAAGCTTATTAGGGAAGGTGGGTGTCAGCGAACCAAAGCTGACACGCGTTCTTGCCAGTTCAGGGTCAAGTCCGTTAATACTTTCCACGCGAAGTAAGCCGTAGTATTTTTCGCTTTCTTTAGGGGGTCTAGCCTGGCCATAAACAGAATCGCCGTCTCTTAGATTGAAACGACGGATCTGAGAATTTGATACGTAGACGTCATTAGCCCCGCGTCGGAAGGTATCCTGCCGCAGGAAGCCATAGCCCTCGCTGATGACTTCCAGGACGCCTGTCACAAACACGTTTCCCTGCTCCTGCGCCTCCGCTTGCAGGATGCGGTGGACAAGCTCATTCTTCTTCAAAGCGGAGCAGCCGGTGATGCCATACTCCTTAGCTATTGTCTCCAATTCATCCCGGTTTTTCGCTTCAAGTTCTGCCATAGTTGACATAATAGCCTCTTTCTAAATGCATATCTGTTTTGTATTACCTTTCACTTGCCGGGGTCTCTCACATCAAGCCCTCTGTCCCCATTACCTTTCTCCAGTCATCCCCAAAGCGCTGAATACCGATATCCGTTAGAGGATGGCGTATCATCTGTAGCAGGATCTCATAGGGCACCGTGGCGACATGCGCCCCAATTCCAGCTGCAGTTAAGCAATGTTGAGGATGTCTGATGCTAGCAGCCATGACCTGGGTGGGTAGTTGATAATAGTCCAGATATTCTACAATATCAGCCACCACTTTCATGCCATCTTCCCCAATATCATCAAGTCTGCCCACGAAAGGGCTTACAAAAGTAGCTCCGGCTGCTGCCCCCAGCAGGGCCTGGTTCAAGGTGAAGCATAAAGTGAAATTCACCTTTATGTTTTCCCTGGCCAATACTGAAGTGGCTTCCACTCCTGCAAGACTAGCCGGTATCTTAACCACGATATTCTCTGCCCATTTAGCTATCTCTCTGCCCTCGGCCACCATCGTTTGCGCATCCTCGCCCAGCACCTCGGTAGATACCGGTCCAGGGACGATGGCACAGATTTCCTGCACTAGCTTGCGGTAGTCAACCTTGCCCTCTCTGGACACAAGACTTGGGTTGGTAGTTACCCCTGTAACCACTCCCAGTCTCACCCCGTGGCGAATATGGTCTATGTTGGCAGTATCCAAGAATATCTTCATCGTCTTAGTTTAGAGGCAAAGTTGTCTGGGCGCCTTCGACAAGCGTTTCCTTGGCTGCCCCGATGAATCCCAGAAACAGAGGGTGTGGAGAATCGGGACGAGATTTGAATTCAGGGTGAAACTGGCAGGCAAGCATCCAGGGATGACCTCGTAGTTCAGCAATTTCCACCAGCTTGCCATCGGGGGATAAGCCGGAAGCTATAAGGCCGGCTTCCTCCAGTGGCTGGCGGAAGAGATTATTGAATTCATAACGGTGGCGGTGTCTTTCGTATACTACTTCGGCGCCATAAGTGCGGGCTGCTGTGGTTCCTGGAACCAGGTGGCAGGGATAAGTTCCAAGCCTCATGGTACCCCCCTTCTGCTCTACGCTATGCTGTTCGGGCAAGAGGTCGATGACGGGGTAGGCGCTGCCGGCATCAAACTCAGTGGAATTCACGGTGTCTGTGGCGAAAACATGACGGCCGAATTCGATGACCATAGTTTGCATTCCGAGGCACAAGCCCAGGTAAGGGACCTGCCTTTCTCGAGCAAATCTGGCAGCTTCTGTCATCCCTTCAACTCCTCGATAACCAAATCCGCCGGGAACGATTATGCCCTGGACCTGCTCAAGCCTGTCAAAGGACATGCCATTCAGTTGCTCCGAATCCAACCACTCTATTCTCACGTCGCGATTGTGGGCCAGCGCCGCATGACATAACGCTTCCCGAACCGAATAATAGGCGTCCCGGAGCTCCACGTACTTGCCGACCAGCCCAATGACTACAGGCTCTTTGGGAGCTTTAAGTCTGGCTACCATGTCTCGCCACTCTTCCAGGTTGCTTACGTCGGCCTTCAGTCCCAATCGGTGGACTATGAAATCTCCCAGTCCGGCATCCTCAAGCAGAAGGGGTACTTCGTATATGGTTTCGCTGGTAACCAGAGGAATAACGGCCTCTCTATCTACGTCGCAGAATAGCGATATTTTGTCCTTTATCCCTTCGGCTATTTCCCTGTCGCTGCGGCATAGTATAACGTCAGGTTGAATACCGATTCTCCTTAGCTCATTGACACTGTGTTGAGTAGGTTTAGTTTTCAGTTCATCGGTGGCACCGATGTGTGGCAAGAAAGTGACATGAATGTATAGCACATTGTCTCGGCCTTCGTCCTTCCTCATTTGCCTTATGGCTTCGAGGAAGGGTTGTCCTTCGATATCTCCCACAGTGCCGCCAACTTCAACGATAACTACCTCGGGCTGAGATATTTCGGCTACCTTCCTTATGCTCCTCTTTATTTCGTTGGTCACATGAGGGACCACCTGGATCGTGCCTCCCAGAAAATCTCCTCGTCTTTCTTGGGAAATGACGGCAGAGTAGACTTGACCTGAAGTAACATTAGAGGCCTGGGTCAGTTCCACTCCAATAAATCTCTCGTAGTGTCCTAAATCCAGATCAGTTTCGGCACCGTCTTGAGTAACAAACACTTCGCCGTGTTGATAAGGGGACATTGTCCCCGGGTCGACATTCAGGTAAGGGTCAAGTTTCTGCACAGATACGGGTATGCCGCGGCTCTTTAGTATTTTGCCTATAGAAGCTACCGAGACTCCCTTACCTACAGAACTGACTACGCC
>JBKHJJ010000042.1:0-10871 GCA_046538185.1 Dehalococcoidia bacterium | reverse complement strand
GTAGTACCCTCAATTCGACCAATTACCCTGTCCGCCTCCTCCTGGCTCATTTTGCCCTTATCCACAAAATACTTCTTCAGGTTACCTGTAATGGCGTCCAGGCCACCACGTACAAACCTATCTTCGATGTCCGTCATTGAAACTTGATAGCCACCAGTAGCCACGATTTGGGCGATCTGATTACCCATGGTGCCGGCACCTACGACACAGACCTTTTTTACCTCCATTTTGTTTCCCCCCTTTTGATATTTTATGCGATAACAGACTGAGAGCACGTCAGAAAGATGACATTCCTTCGAGGCTTCTTCCGATAGGAATCACGGCAAAGCCGTATGGTATCACTTCCCCGAGTGAGTGTCAATATTCGTGCCGGTAGATGATACGCGAGATAACCGGATGGAGCACGAATGGTATCAAGGGCTAGGTAGAGTCAATGGGCACCTGGGCAATAGCAGTTCCACTAAACAGGCCGCTATCCGGGATGACGCCCCGTTGCCGCATATTGGGCCAGCAACTCAGGGAAGCCCAGTTTTTGGGCTATTTCCTCCCGACGGCACTCCTGGCACAGTTCGGTGAATTCGCCAGCGTAGCCCATCCCGGTCAGTATTTCTTTAAGACGCTCAACAACTGGCAATGGTGCATAGTAGCGCCCGCAGCGGGGACAAACCACAGAGTTGTCGGTGATACCTTCACTTATGGCCAGTTGCCTTACACCTTCTACAAATTCTGCATACTTAACACCGGCCGGACATAACTGCGCACAAAGATCGCATTCCAGGCAAAACCAGATATTCGGGTCGTTCAGCATATCTAAACCCAGCAGCGCCTTCTTTATGATGCCACGGGCAGAGAACATAAATGAGAACATGTCGTAGAACTGGGCCATGGGACAACTGGCAACGCACTTTCCACACTCAACACAGAGAGATAACCTCTTCTCGCCGATGATTTCAGCCAGTAGGTCCTTTTTCTCCGCAGTTTTCTCTTCTCGCTTCATCAGTCGCTGGGCATCTCCTTCAATTCCTTAAGAGTAAAAACTGGGCCATCCAGACAGACATACTTACTGCCGATGTTGCACCGTCCGCACTTACCGACGCCGCACTTCATTCGTCTCTCCAGGGTGGTAATTATGTGTTCACTGGCGAAACCGAGTTCGTGCAAAGCTTCAATAACAAACTTAATCATTATTGGCGGTCCACAGGTAATGCTCGTAGTGTTCTCCGGTGAAGGGTTGATTTCTTTCAGGAATGTGGGCACCAGCCCCACATTTCCTTTCCATTCTTCATCGCCGCGGTCAACGGTGAGATGCAATCTCGAATTGTCCACCTTCTGCCATTCTTCATATTCACTGGTGAAGACCAGATCCTGCGGGCTTCTGGCACCGTAAATGATGTCGATCTTGCCGTACTTCGCCCGATTATCGAACACATTGAGGATAACCGAGCGTAGCGGCGCCAGCCCGATGCCCCCGCCGATAATCAGCAGATTCTGTCCTTCTATCCCTTCAAGGGGAAACGAATTTCCGAAAGGGCCCCGAATACCTATCTTGCTCATGGGCTCAAGATCATGGAGAGCACTGGTCAGCTGCCCTAGTCTTCTAATGCTGAACTCGATAGCCTGCCGACGGGTCGGCGAAGAACTTATTGATATCGGTGCCTCACCCACACCCAGCACCGATAGCTCGGCAAACTGCCCAGACCTGTATTCGAATTTCTCGGTACCGCCTGAACCGTCAACAGTGATCCTGAAGGTGGTGACATCTATAGTCTCCGGCCTCATACTCTGGATGGTTGCCATACGTGGCAGATATATATTGTCATTCATTTCCGGCTTTCCCACTACTTACATCCTCTATTATTTGGGCAATATCTATGTTGACCGGGCAGTACCTGATGCACCGACCACAACCCACACAGGCCAACTCATTGTTCCGATCATAGAAGTACTTCAATTTATGGAAGAAACGCTGCTGTACCCTGGCCTTCCGGTTCGGTCTGGGATTCTCCCCGCTTACCATCAGGGTAAATTCCGGGAACATGCAGCTGTCCCAGCACCGGAATCTCTCTCCTCCCTCATCCAGGCTGACATCAGCAATGTCAAAACAGTGACATGTCGGACACAGGTACGTGCAGATACCGCAACCCAGGCACTTCATACCGATATTATCCCAATAATCCCCTTCATAGAGGGGCGCCATCTTGTCGGCGATACGCTTTACGTCCAGTTTCTTCATACCGGCCAGCCCAGCTTTCCTGCCTTCCCTGAGTTGTCCTTCATCTCCCCGTGGCTCCGCAAAGAATTCAGCAAATTGCTCAAGTAGCGCTGTCCCCTTCTCAGTAGATGCTTCCACCAGGAACCGATCGCCGATATCGCTAAACAGTATGTCAACATCCTCACCTGAGGCGGGGTCAATACCAAAGGTCGGGCAGAAACAGGTTTCGACATAATCGAAACATGCAAGGCCAATGAGGGTTGTGTTCTTCCTTCGCCTCAGGTAATAGCTATCCTTGTGCTGGCCATCAAACACCATATCCATAAGCCGCAGACTCCGTGCATCACAGGCACGGATGCCGAAGATTACCCGGCTACGGTCTGCTTCGCCAGTTGGCTCTATCCCGAACTCCCGGCTATCATCTCTGGAAAAACGGAAGAGAGTCTCCGTCTGCGGAAAAAAGGTGCTCTTTGCGGACAGGACCGGGTTGACGTAGTCCAGGGTGACTTCGCTACCCGACTCTACCTGCCTGAAGGAAACGTTATTCCTCTTCACTGGCGCAATCAACTCGTAGGCTTGCGCCAGTGCATCCAGCAGGAGGGTCAGCCTGCTCTTCTCAAGTATCTTACTCTTTGCATCACTCACGATAGCATCCCTATAGGAATTCATCGAGGTCACCAACTTGATAGGTTGTCAGCGGTGGCCGCTGGTCAACATCGACCCCGGCAACATAATCAAAGAGCTCCAGTAAGTCCTTTTCCACCTTCTCGTTCAAGCTCCGCAGTGGAATATTCATCGGGCATGCCCGCTCACACTCACCACAGTCAACACATCTTCCGGCAACGTGAAACACACGTATCAAGTGGTAGACCAGATTCTCCGACACATCGTTCGCCTTACTGATCCAGCGTGGCGCCTTCTTGTCAAAGATACACTCGGAACAAGTACAAGCCGGACAGATATTGCGGCAGGCATAGCAACGGATGCACTGGCTCAACTCTCTATTCCAGTAGGCCGCCTTCTCTTCCGAAGACAGCGCCTCCTGTTCTTTAACCATACTGTAATCATCGCCTACCCAGGGAAGACTGGAGACGGGTTTTCCTACCAGCACATCATAGATCACCGGACTGGGATATCTACACACCAGGCACTCATCCCGCAACACTTTCTCTTTGTCAACTCGCTGTTTGCCATCCTTTAAGGTGACCACAAAAGATTCGCCCTCGTCCTCCACTGTCACCATCTCATCCGAAGAGACACCCATCACCTCCAACAACTTTTCCCTGTCCACAATCCCCGTACACGGTACACCCACTATGAAGACCTTCTCCCGGTCGATCTGATTTTCTTTGAGTAACTCAACCACAGACCGAGAGTCGCACCCCTTGAGGATAATACCCACCTTGCCCGGGACATTCTTGAAATCAAGCAGATACTTGGCGAGATTATTGACACACAGAGGGCCCCACACCAGCCGCGACGCCTCCTCTCCACTCTTGAGAAAGCACGGTGTTACCCGCAGACTATCAGAGCCTGTTTCATAGCCAATGAATTGGCCGATTGTGCCGGCTTCCAACAGTTCCTTAACTTTGGTCTGTAGTTCTCCTGCGTTTGCTTTCATCTTTTTTTGCCCACCTGTTGGGCCCTAATGCTGTTATCTGGTCTGTCACTTCCTTGACTACAGCCGAAAACTTGGCGCCTTCAGACGCAGATACCCACCTCAATTGAAATCTTTCCGGCTCAATACCAATATAAGTCAGCAATCTCTTGAGGATATGTGCTCGTCTCCGCGTTATGTAATTGCCCTCTGAATAATGGCAGTCCCCCGGGTGACAGCCCAGTACCATTACTCCATCAAGGCCATTGGCTAGCGCTCTGATTATCAGCTCCGGTGGCACGCGACCGGAGCACATTACCCTTATCACCCGCACGTCCGTCGGCATCTGAAAACGGGACACGCCGGCCAGGTCAGCACCAGCGTAAGCACACCAGTTGCAACAGAAAGCCAGTATCTTAGGTTCGAATTCAGTCTGGAGTTCTTTAGTATTCTGCAAATCTATCTCTTTCCGCTCAACGCGTTGACCATGCTCATTAGCTCCAAATCCGTGAAACCTCTTTGCTGTATGGCCCCGTTTGGACAAGCCCCAGCACAAAGTCCACAACCTTTGCACAGGGCTGTATTGACCTCCGATACTGTCTTTCCTTCCAAACCTCTTATCTCACATATCTTCAACTCGGCAGCTTCAAAGGGACACACCAGAGTGCAGGTTCCACAGCCCTTGCAGATTCTTGGGTCCACCACAGCTGTTATCGCCTCAACCTTGACCAGACCCTGCCTCAGCGGAATCATTGCCTCTGAGGCCGCAGCATAGCCCTGAGCGATACTCTCCCGGATATCGGCCGGCCACCGACAGGTACCGGCAACATAAACACCATCCATTGCAAACTCGACCGGCCGCAACTTGACGTGAGCCTCAAGAAAGAAGCCGCCATCACCTGTCGATGCCTTGAGCATTCTGGCCAATTCTTCATTATCGTCATTGGGAATTAAAGGAGTGGCCAGAACCAGCAGGTCGCATGGAAGCTCGATCTCCATATCCATTAGTTCATCATACACTTTCACCAGCTCAACCCTTTCCCTACCACTCACCTCGGGCAGGGCATCCGGCGTATATCTGATAAATCGCACCCCAGCTTCTTTGGCATCTCTATAGTACTGCTCGAACTCCACGCCGTAGGTCATCAAGTCTCTATAAAGCACATAGACTCTCGCCTGCGGATTGATTTCCTTCATCAAGGCAGCATTCTTGATGGCGGTCATACAGCAAACCCTCGAACAGTAGGGCCGTTCGGGAATCCGTGCCCCCGCACAGTTGATCATCACTACATTTTGGAACTTACCCAGCCTGTCCTCCTTCAATTGCTCCTCGAGGTCGAGCTGAGTGAGTACGTTGGTCAATTTCCCGTAGCGATATAGATCGGGCTTCAGCACTTGAGCGCCGGTGGCCACGATAATTACCCCTACCTTGAAGCTCGTTTCGTGCCCGTCTTCCGCTACACTTACGTCGAAGTTTCCGATATATCCGCTGGCAGCTTTCACCACAGCCGGCATATGCAGTGTTATCCTCGAATGATTCCTCACTGCTTTCACCATGTTCTCTACCAGCTCCCGCGGGTCCTTATCGATGGTGAAAATTCGGTTGAGTCTGAGCAATCGCCCGCCAAGTCCCGGTTCTTTCTCTATCAGGTGCACCTCGAAACCCTGACTGGCAATACTGAGAGCGGCACTCATCCCAGCGATGCCACCCCCGATGACCATGCCTGCGGGGTAAATATCAGATTCAAATTCCTCTTGTGGCTCCAGCCATCGCGCCTTCGCCACACCCATCTTCACCAACTCCTTAGCCTTCTCGGTGGCCTCCTGATGATGTTCCCTATGAATCCACGAACAATGTTCCCTGATATTGACAAATTCGAACAGGTAGGGGTTCAGTCCTGCCTCCGCGCACGCACTACGGAACAGCGGCTGATGAGTTCGTGGAGTACACGAAGCCACCACCACTCGATTCAGATCGTATTCCTTAATGGCACGCTTTATCGAAGAGATACCCTCTTCCGAGCAGGTGTACAGGTTGGCCTCAGCATGGGCCACGTAGGGCAAGCCCTTGGCGTACTCCACCACCTCGGGGACATTGACAATTCCTCCGATATTAGTTCCGCAATGGCAAATAAAAGCCCCAATACGAGGTGTCGCCATCTATTCCTCCTTGCTCATAAACTCGGCAGCCCGGCTAGCGGCCGCCGATGCCTGGACTACGGAGTCCGGAATATCCTGTGGTGCCTGACAGAATCCACACGCAAAAATTCCGGGCACGTCCGTGTCAACCGGATGGAAAAGCCTATCCGGAATATCCACAAACTGATACTCATTCAACTTCAGATTAAGCATCTGGCTCAATTCTCTTTGCCCATCGGATGGAATCAGTGCCTGACAGAGCACTACCATATCAACTTCCATGCTGGTTCTCATTTGGGTGACTGTCTCTTCATACGAGACAATCAGTTTCCCATCCTCGGGCTTTTCCGTAATCTTGCTCGGGCGGCTTCGAATGTAGGTCACGTTGTACTCCTGCTCAGCTCGGGCGAGATATTCCTGAAACCTTTTACCTACTGCTCTCATGTCTGTATAGAAAATGTAAGATTTCACATCGGCGTGGTGCTCGTTAGCCAGAATAGCTTCTTTCGTCGCGTGCATACAGCAGACACTCGAGCAATAGGCTTTGTGTCTGAGATCGCGTGAGCCCACACACTGGATAAAAGCTATTGTCTCAGGTATTCTTCCATCCGAAAGACGCCTCAGTTCTCCCATTGTAGGCCCGGATGCAGCGGTCAATCTCTCAAATTCCATGCCGGTGATCACATCCTTTATCTTTCCGTAGCCATACTCTGTCAGTGGTGAAATATCGTACAACCCAAGCCCTGAAGCAAGGACTATGGCATTTACATCCAGCTCGATGATTTCGTCTTCCATCCTATATACTATCGCATTGGCATCGCATCTCCGTTCACACTCACGACATTCAATACACCCTTCTATTTGTCCCGCAAGGCAGCGTGAAGCTTCCTCTGTGCTTTCGTCTAAGGAATAACCCAGGGCCACTTCACGAAAATCCCGGACTCTCTTCCTCACTGGTTCCTCTCTCATCTTAACCCTATTTCTAAACGGAAAGCGTGCTCTGCGATCCTCTATCTCTTCCTCAGAAAATCTCTCCGGTTCCTTCGCCAGTTCCTCACCTTCAAGTGGCTCTCCATTCAAATACTGGTTGATAGAACGGGCTGCCTTCTTCCCTGCCGCAATGGCGTCAATCACGTAAGCGGGCCCAGTGACTACATCGCCTCCTGCAAAGATTCCTTCCACACCCGTCGCCCCGGTTTCAGGATCGATTTCAATAGTCCCCCCTTTCGACAGCGAAACTCCCAACCCCTTAACGAAAGCCGTCTCCATCACCTGCCCCAGAGCCGCAATCACTGTGTCCACCGGAACAGTGAATTCGGAACCTTCTATAGGAATAGGACGAGGCCGCCCACTGGCATCCGGCTCTCCGAGCTTCATGCGCAAACACTCCATCTTGACGAGCCTCTTTCCCTCACTCAAGAATCGGATTGGGGCAGCCAGTAACTCAATCTTGGCTCCTTCCTTTTCTGCCGCGAATATTTCTTCCTCAGAGGCTGGCATCTCAGCGCGCGAACGGCGATACATAATGCTCACCACTTTTGCTCCCAATCGCTTGGCTGTCCGGGCACAATCGATGGCTGTATTACCACCACCAATCACCGCCACCTTCTCTCCAATATTGACTTTCTCTCCGAGATTTGCAGCACGCAGAAACCCTATTCCCTCCACCACCCCCGGGGTGTCTTCACCCTCAACTCCCAGCTTCATGCCACCGTGGGCTCCAAAAGCCAGGAAAATGGCATCGTAGTCTTTCGTCAGTTCTCTCAACGTAACGTCTTTCCCAACTTGCAAGCCTGTTCTTATCTCTACACCTAGCTTCTGGATATAGCCTATTTCCTGGCGTAAGATTTCCTTAGGAAGGCGATACTCAGGTATACCCACACGGAGCATACCCCCCGGTTCGGGAAGGGCTTCTAAGATAGTCACATCGTGACCCTTCAGAGCAAGGTCGTTACCAGCGGCAAGACCGGCAGGGCCTGAGCCTACAATCGCCACCTTCTTGCCCGTTTTCGTAACTACGGGTACTTCAAGTTCGTCGATACTCCATTGATCCGAAGGGACTCTCTTAAGATCGCGGATGCACAGGGCTTCATCTATTTGCCCACGGTTGCATGCTTCTTCGCAAGGCGCATAGCATACCCGACCAACCACGGCGGGCAGAGGATTTGTCTCCCTTATGAGCTTGTAAGCCTCTTTGAACTGCTTCTCCGCTATCAGCTTGATATACCCGGGCACATTGGTGTGTACGGGGCAAGCGTCTATACAGGATGCCTTGCACGGCCGCTCCTCTCTCTTATCTATCACACACTTCTTGGGAACAGCCTGCGGAAACAGCATGTATATAGCCTTCCTGTTTCCGATCCCCTGGTCGAATTCGTTCGACATGATGACGGGGCATCCTTCCACGCACAGTCCGCATCCAGTACACCTATTCCAGTCAACGAAAGACGCCTTCTTCCTGACCTTCACTCTGAAGTTGCCTCCCTTTCTGGAGACGTTTTCTAACTCAGAGTAAGCCAGAAGTTGTACGTTGGGGTGAGAACTGGCCTCAATCATCTTGGGGGCCAATATACACATCGCACAATCGTTGGTCGGGAAGGTCTTATCCAGTTGGGCCATCCTTCCACCCAAGCTGGGAGTCTTCTCCACCAGGTACACTTTAAAGCCCATGCGAGCAAGATCAAGGGAAGACTGGATACCAGCGATACCACCACCGATCACCAGGACAGATTTCTTCGTCAAATTCAATCCTTATAGCTGACTGGGTGACTTGTTGTAGTTCTTCCCCCCAGTCCCACAAAATTGTATGGCCAGACTAACCCAAACTGCCTGTGCCGCAAGTCTTGCTTATCGATGGAGAGGGATTTCACCCGAGACCACGTGGAATCCGGTAGTCCCGAATCTCGAATACAGTGCGCAGCCATGCAACTGCCCGAGAATACAATCATTTGCAGGAGGAATTATAGCAAAGCTGGACAAGTTTTTCTACTTATCCAAGGATGGGCCTGCAAGCATTGCCCGACAACGGTATTCTCTCGTCTATCAGGATGTTCGTTATCCCTTGGATTCAGGTTCCGCAGAAGATGAGTGAGACGTCAGAGCCCTAGTTAATAGAAAACTTGCCTGGAGTGCTTCCGTAGGGCAAAGGGGAAAGCATTCTTTGCAATCCCAGCAAACCTCGGAGGCTATCTCTGGAACAAAAACTATCTCTCGCCTTGTTCCCCTATCCACGAATCCGATGGCGTTGTTTTTCTTAACTTCGGCACAGTACCTCACGCACAGACCACAGAGAATACAGAATGAGGACTCCTTCTCAAAACGGTCTTTGTCTGCTCCGTACTCACGAGCCAATTCTTGCATCTCGGGAGCGTCTGGCGCATGAGCTAGCATCAACTCCAGAAGCACTTTGCGAGTCTTATCTACCTTCTCAGACCTTGTTCTTACCACCAAATCTTGTTCTACCGGGTACAGGCAGGCAGCAACGAGATTCGTCCTGCCCCGACTTTCTATTTCCACCGTGCAGATTCGGCAAGCGCCGTAAGGCTCTAATTGGTCGTGGTGGCAAAGGGTAGGAATGGATATCCCCACGCTCCGTGCCGCCTCCAGAATGGTCATCCCCTCCTCGGCTTGAACCTTTCTTCCGTCAATCTCCAAAGTGATTTCACTCATTTTGCTTCGCTTTTTCTGGTTATCATTCTCGCTTCTTCGGCGATAGGAGGCGGAACAGGCTCGCCCGACATCTTGCTTACCGCACCAAAGCGAGGGGGACAGACTTCAAAGCAAGTCCCGCATTTCGTACATTTCTCCTGATCAATCACATGTATCTGGTTCTTACCACCTATGATCGCCTCTGCGGGGCATTGCCTGAAACAAATCATGCAACCCTGACACTTCTCAGGGTCGATATAATATGAGATCAGCTCCTTGCATACATAAGCCGGACAGCGCTTCTCTTTGATGTGTGCCTCATACTCGTCTCTGAAGTAGCGTATCGTGCTCAGGACCGGGTTAGCGGCGGTCCTGCCTAAAGCACAAAGTGATGCGTCTCTCGTCACCTCGGACAGTTCCTCGAGCCGCTCTATATCACCCTCTTTCCCCTTTCCTCTCGTAATACTGGTCAGGATCTTGAGCATCTGTCTGATGCCTTCACGACACGGCACGCACTTGCCACACGATTCATCGGATAGGAAATCAAGGAAGTACCTGGCGACGTCAACCATACATGTATCTTCATCCATTACAATCATCCCACCCGAACCCATCATCGAGCCGGCTTTGGCAAGTTGATCAAAATCGACTTGCATATCCAGTTGTTCCTCGGGTATACATCCTCCCGATGGCCCCCCAGTCTGCACAGCTTTGAACTTCTTACCTCCAGGGATACCACCACCCAGTCCGTAGATAATGTCCCTGAGGGTTATGCCCATGGGCACTTCCACAAGGCCGGTATTGTTGACCTTACCCACCAGGGAGAAAATCTTGGTGCCCTTGCTGCCCTCGGTTCCCAGCCCGGCAAACCACTCGGCACCTTTGTTAATAATTAGCGGCACGGTAGCCCACGTTTCAACGTTGTTCAAGCAACTCGGCCTATCGCGAACGCCCTTTATGGCGGTGTGAATATACTTCGGTCTGGGCTCTCCCACTCTCCCTTCTATTGCTGTCATCAGCGCACTCGATTCACCGGAGACGAAGGCGCCGGCTCCCCGGTGCACCTTAATCGTGAAATCGAAGCCAGAGCCAAGTATGTTCTCACCCAAAAAGCCATACTCACGACCCTGTTCGATAGCAATGCCCACGTTCTCTACTGCAAGGGGATACTCCTGTCGAACGTAAATATAACCTTCGTGAGCGCCGATGGCATAGGCTCCGATCGTCAGTCCCTCAAGGACTGAGTGAGGATTCCCTTCGAGCAGGCTCCTATCC
>JBKHJJ010000041.1:0-11143 GCA_046538185.1 Dehalococcoidia bacterium | reverse complement strand
GGTTATGGTAATCGCTGGTGGGCATCTCCAACAGTATGAGTTGCAGCAATTCCTCCATCCGGGCCCGGACAATATTGCACAGGTCCTTGTAAGACGCGCTGTGGCCATTCTCGACGCCTACCTGGACTGTCTGGTCCATCTCCGTATCAGGCATGACGTTGCCATATCGCTTCTTCATCTTCTCCGCAATAGCGAAAGGCAGACCCAGCCCTATGGAAAGATCGCTGGTTACCTGATATCCGGCTACCGGAATGATGGAGGTATGATAGATGCTGCCGTTTTTGAATACCGCTATATCCGTGGTACCCCCACCCATGTCAGCCATAATGACACCAGTGTCTCTTTCTTCCGGAGTCAATACTGCTTCTCCGGCAGCCAGTGGCTCAAGGATCAGGTCCTCAACGTCAACGCCCACAGCACGAACGCATTTGGCCAGGTTTTGTATCGAAGTTACTGAAGCAGTAATGATATGGGTTTCCACGTCCAGCCTGGACCCGTGCATACCCACCGGCTGCTTGACTCCTTCCTGTCCATCCAGGGCATAGTACCGAGGAATAGCGTGGAGCACCTTCTTTCCTTCGGCGACGGGGATGTTGCGAGCCGCAGATAGTACCCTTTTAAGGTCTTCAGTGCGCACTAACCGATCATCCCGGGGAATAGCTATGACTCCCCGATTGTTCAGACTACTTACATGTCTGCCGGTAACCCCAACATAAGCAGAATCTATACGTATGCCGCTGATTCTTTGAGCTTCTTTCAACGATGCAGCGATGGACTGTTTGGCTTCTTCTATATTGACGACAACGCCTTTATGCAGGCCACGACTGGGAACGACTCCCACTCCCAATACCTCGATGTCATCTTTCGCTTTGACACTAGCTACGATAGTGGCTATTTTGGTTGTGCCTACATCAATAGCTGAAATGATTCTTCTTGCCATTTTCACCTCCTTTTTTGCTGAGAATACTGCCTAGTTGAGTCGCTCTGCTATCCTCAATTTGGCGCTACGGCTGCGTGGGTTGGATTCGATCTCCAATGAGGCAGGTCTAATGACCTTCCGTGAAATGAGCTTCAAGGTGGGTACATGCCCACAGCGACACATTATGGTTCCCGGGGGACATACGCAACTGCTGGCTGCGCGTCGCATGAACTGCTTGACTATGCGGTCTTCCAAAGAGTGATAGCTAATCACCGCTAGCCTTCCCCCGGGGCGGAGAAGGTGAATGGTTTGCTCGAGAGCCTGCTTCAAATTCTCAAGCTCGTTATTGGCCACGATCCGCAGTGCCATAAAGGTCCTTGTTGCCGGGTGAATTCTGGCACGCTTGCTGCCCACAACTCGCTCAATCAGACGGGCAAGCTCAGTGGTGGTAGCAATTGGGCGATTCTGAACAATGTGTCGCGCTATCCGCCGGCTGTGACGCTCTTCACCATATTCCCCCAGGAGCCGAGCCAAATCCTGTTCTGAGAAGGTGTTGACAATCTCGGAGGCGGTCAACCCTTCGCCGGCATCGAACCGCATACTGAGGTGAGCGTCGAGTTGAAAACTAAAGCCGCGTCGGGCTGTATCCAGTTGCATAGAAGAAACACCGAGGTCGAAGAGAATACCATCAACTGGATGAAACTGGTATCTCTCGCATATAGCCTCAAGGTTGGCAAAGTTGTCATTGACCAGAGTAATTGCTTCGCTGTACTTACTGAGCCTGTCCTGGCTTACTCTGATGGCTTCAGGATCGGCATCAATGCCCAGAAGGCGCCCCGAGGAGGGTAAGATCCGCTCCAGTATGGCCGCCGCGTGTCCACCCAGTCCCACAGTGCAGTCAACAAAATAGCCTCCTGGCCGAGCCTGTAACCCTTCTAGGACTTCACTAACCAGAACAGGCACGTGGACGGGTAAAGACATGGCGACGCTCATTCACTATTCTCCAAAACTCTCGATTATCTGCGCTTTCTGCTGGTCAGCAGATGCCTTCTCAGCCTTCCAGTCATCTTCGCTCCAGAGCTCAACCCAGGTATTGACCCCGACAACAATCGCGGTGTCACCAATGCCCGCGTACTCCCGGTGGGCAGCAGGCAACGTTATCCTTCCTTGTCCATCGAAGGAGGCACCGAAGGCGGTCCCGAAGATGGCACGGTTCAACCTTCTCAAGTTAGCGGGACTTATCGCCTTGGCAGCCAGACTTTCGGACAACCTATTCCACTCGGCCACCGGATAGACAGTAATGCATTTCTCCGCCGTCCCCGGGGTCAATATCACACCATCCTTCATCTGCCGCCTGAATCTTGGCGGCAGAGGGACTCTACCTTTCTCATCAACCTTGTATTGATACTCGCCAAAAAACATATCATTCACCTCACCTTCTCATACTGTCTTCACGTGAGGGCAAGGCTTCAGCCAACTCCACCAACATCCCCCTCCACCCAGAACAAAAACTCCCCGATCTTCCCTGCCTTGCACTATTCGTCACGATGTGGCCTATGCTGCCCTTTTTCCCCACTTTTCCCCACAACTCCATTATAAACCTTATTGCTATTTTGTCAATAGCTGCAACTGAGTTATCGATTATCTAACCGAAACAAGATTCCCGAACGACACAAGAATCCCACTCATTTGAGCAGCATGTAAGCCCGCTACGGCCTCTGGAAGAAAAAGGGGAGGGAATCTTACCATCGAGATTCCAGGCTGGCTCTGCTCACCGTTGTGCACGGAGGCTTGGGCCTCTTGCACAAGGGTGCTTGAAAGGGCTAACGAATCCGGCTTAGCCGGCATCGCAGCTGAGGTTGCTCGTCAGATCGAACGGACTAAAGAAGGTCTACCTGCGCTCCTCCAGTATGACTCTGGCATCCACAACCAAAGCCCCATCGCTATAGGCAAGAACAGGGTTCAGGTCAATCTCCTTGACATCCGGGTTTTGCTCGACGAATTGGGAAACCTTGAGTAACATGTCTTCCAGGCAGGACAGATCGACCCCCTCTTGACCCCGATAACCCTCCAGCAAGGGATATCCTTTTATTTCCCTGATCATCTCGGCAGCATCCCTTTTCGCCAGAGGACTGATCCGGAAAGAGACGTCTTTCAGAACCTCTACCATGATTCCACCCAGACCAAACATAAGCACCGGTCCAAACTGGGCATCCTTGGACATACCTATAACCACCTCGATGCCAGGTCGAGCCATCTTCTGGACTGTAACGCCGCCAAGACTCGCGTGTGGATACTCCCGTCCAGCAGCCTGCATTACTTCGACGTAGGCTTTGCCCACCCGATTGGCTGTCCTCAGTCCCAGCTTAACCCCACCCACATCACTCTTGTGCACGATTTCCGGGGAGGCGATCTTCAATGCCACCGGGAAGCCAAGCTTTCGGCTAAGAGATATCGCTTCCTCCCTGGACCTTGCCAGCCTGGTATCGACGATACTTATACCCGTCTGTTTGAGCAATTCCTTAGACTCAAACTCAGTCAACTGCGCCCTACCTTCGCCCCTGACTTTCTCTATTATTGATTGCGTGCTCACGGTCCCTTCCTCCTTCGATAGACTCTTCGGGCTCAGCTAGCCCTGGCGGCAATCATTAGCATAGCGCACCATAGCCGCTAGTACCTTGAGTGCTCGCTCCGGAATAGCGAAAGACGGCACTCCCTTTCTGATTAGCCGCCTCATCCCTTGCTTCTGCTCAATAGGGTCACCCGGAACTATGAGGACCGGCTTGCCCGTCTCGTCGCGCAGCTCGGCCATCTTGGTGGTCAGGCGCTCATTCAACGGGGCATAATCTATGGCCACGGCAGCATCTACCTCCTTCAACACAATCCTCAAGCAATCGAGGGTTGCCCAGCCGGTAGTCCACCTGCGCGGCCAGACTATGTCTACGGGGTTTCGCAGGTTAGGCAACGCGATCACGGCGCGCTCCAGTGTATTGGTGAGTTCACCTTGTGCCGCTTCAGACAGGACAGGCATTTCCAGCCCCAGCATCTCGTGCACGTCGGCAGCAGCCACGCCACCACCCCCGGCTTCCACCACCACTCCCAATCGGTTACCTTTCGGCAGAACAGGACAGGTGAAGCCTATTGCCAGGTCGATAAGCTCTTCAAGGTTGTGGCTAATGACTGCTCCGCTCTGTTTGAGGGCTATATCAAAGATATTGCTATTGCCGGCCAGGGAAGCCGTGTGCGAGGAGGCGGCCCTGATACCTGCCTCGGTCCTGCCCGCCTTCCACACGATTATCGGCTTGCTCGGCGAGATCTGCCGTACCAGTTCCATGAGCTTTCTCCCATCTCTTATTCCCTCAATATAGCAGCCGATGACCCTCGTTTGCGGGTCAGCGCCCAGGTATTCAAGGAAATCCTCGATGGTCAAGTCCGCCTGGTTGCCGACGCTCACCACCTTGCTGAAGCGCAGGCCACGCTCTTTACCCATCCCGAGGAAGTTCTGACATGCCCAACCGCTCTGCCCCAGGAAGGCCACTTCCCCAGCTCCATCAAGCAGCCTGATGCTGGGTCTAATGGTATTGAGCCCGACCTCCACACAACAAAGACCCATGCAGTTAGGTCCGACAAAACGGATACCACTGCGCCGGGCAACGTCCAGCGCCTCTTTCTCTATTGCCCGACCCTCAGGGCCCAACTCAGCGAAACCGGCACTGTGGACTACGGCGAATCTAATACCCTTCCGACCACACTCTGACAGGATCTGCGGCACCAGTCTGGCAGAAACGGCAATAATAGCCAGGTCGACTTGTCCGGGGATATCCCTAACAGCTGGGTAGCTCCTCAGACCAAGTACCTCCGATTCGTGGGGGTTCACGGGATATACAATGCCCCGAAAGTTATTGGCCATCAGGCCTTTAAGCAGGAACCCACCACCTTTTTGGGTATAGTTCGAAGCACCGATTATGGCCAGCGAGGATGGTCTGAACAGACGTTCAAGTGACTGGGAGCCCGTCAACTTACTCCCTCATTCCAAATCGGCGAGATACACCTAAATTGCCCGGCGACACACTCTGGTTAAGGCTATTATAACCAACCAGAAGCTCTGCCGCAAAGCAGAACCACCACTCCAAAATCAGCAACCAGGATGCGCTCGCCGGTGCAGGAAGTTATCCGCTTCTGTCAGGCCTGGCGAAGGGAGAGGTCCGTCACGGGGTGGAATAGAACAACAAGTCATGCTACAATTCTGCTTTCTGGTGGATTTGGGAAGGCTTTGTTGACAACAGCGGGCTTGATGTGCTACATGGTAAGGGTTTTGCAGAACTAGACCTTCACTTCGGAATAACCCAGGCGGATGCAGTAGTCAAATCAATGGAACAGTAAGGGGGGCAACAAATGGCAGGTATTATCTCCTACGGAGCTTACATCCCCAAGTGGCGTATGAGCAAAGACCTCATAGCCAAAGGCGCAAAGGGTGAAAAGGCCATAGCTGGATTTGATGAAGACAGCGTGACCATGGGCGTGGCTGCCGCTGTGGATTGCCTGAAAGGCGTGGACCGCGATTCGGTGGATGGTTTATTCTTTGCATCAACTACATCTCCCTATAGCGAAAAACAAGTCTCCACCATAATAGCAGCCGCCGCGGACCTGCGTCGGGACATAATGACCGCCGATTTCGCCAATAGCCTGCGGGCGGGGACCGGTGCCCTGAAGGCCGCTGTGGACGCTGTAAAGGCCGGATCCGCCAAAAGGGTTCTGGTTGTGGCCTCCGACTGCCGTCTGGGAGCACCTGATACTCCCTTTGAGCAAATAACCGGTGATGGAGCCGGTGCCCTTCTTATCGGGGGTGACCAGATTGGAGTAAGCCTGGAAGGCAGCCACTCTATCTCCAACGAACTGATAGATGTGTGGCGTGCTCACGAGGATACCTACGTGCGGCTTTGGGAAGACAGGTTCGTGCAAACGCAGGGATACCTCAAGGTGATGGACGAAGCAATATCAGGACTGTTGAACAAAACCAAACTGAGCCCGGGAGATTTCTCGAAGATGGTCGTGTACGGACATGAAGGAAGAAGGCCTGGGGAATTGGCCACGAAACTGGGATTTGATGCGAAAGGCCAACTTCAGCCCATGCTCCTGGACGTTATGGGGAATACCGGTACCGCCTACCCCTTCATGTTGCTTGTGGCAGCCCTCGAGGAAGCCAGGGCCGGAGATAAGATCCTCTGGGCTAGTTACGGCAACGGAAGCGATGCTCTCGTCCTTAAGGCAGGAGAAGGAATAGAGAAGACTAAAGGGCACCGGGGTATCAGAGCGCATCTCGAGTCCAAACGAATGGTGGCCGACTACCCTACATATCTCAAGTGGCGAAACCTTTTGCCGGAACGGCCAGTGTTGCAGAAGTTATACTACTGGACCTATCCCTCTGCTCCACCCCTTATGAGAGAGCGAAATCGAATCTATCCGTTGCACGGTGTCAAATGTAGAAACTGCGGGAAGGTGCAATACCCACCTCAAAGGGTGTGTGTCAAATGCGGCTCCAAGGACAACTTCGAGGAGATACGCCTTTCGGATAAGGTGGGGACATTGCATTCTTTTTCCACTGAACCCAATAGCGGCCAGCTCGTAGGCGCGGTCAATTTTGATGGTGGAGGGAGGATATGGTGTAACATCGCAGATACCACCTACGAGGAGCTTGAGATAGGCATGACCATGGAGATGAGCTTCCGGGAGGTCCTGTATGACTATGGGATCCATAACTATTTCTGGAAAGCTGTCCCTTTGAGGGTTCAGAGGTAGAAAAGGAGGGAAAATGCCAGGAGTAAAGGACAAAGTCGCCATTATCGGCATGGGTTGTACCAAGTTCGATGAACATTGGGACAAAGACGTTAAGGACCTGATTGTTGAGGCCTGCTGGGAGGCCTTCGAGGATGCCGGGGTTGACCCCAAGGACATCCAGGCTGGCTGGTGGTCCACTATGTGGAACGGCGACCTGGGGAGGAGCCTGGCCTATCCCTTAAAGCTCGGCTTCATTCCCATTACCAGAGTGGAAAACAGGTGTGCCAGTGGCCAGGATGCCCTGATGAATGCCTACCATGCAGTGGCGGCAGGAGCTTACGATCTCGTTCTTGCCTGCGGGGCCGAGAAACTAAAAGACATCGGCTTTGCTTCCCCTGGCGGAGACCCCTCGACACCCTACCTGAGCAGGGTTGATCCAACCTACCTGCCGGTGGCTTGCTTTGCTCAGCTGGCCCAAAGGTATGCCTATCACTGGAATATCCCCATAGAGAAACTGAAAGAGACTATGGCCAAGATAGGCGTGAAGAACCACCACAACGGGAGCCTGAATCCCAAAGCTCAGTTTCAGCGAGAAGTGAGCTTTGAGCAGGTGATGAACGCCCCCATCATCTCCTACCCCATCGGGCTTTATGATGCCGCTGGAGTGACCGACGGAGCAGCCGCAGCTATCATAACCCGCGCCGACATGGCCAAGAGCTTCACGGACGACTATGTTCTGGTAAAGGGAGTAGGCATGGCCTGTGGCAGATATTTGTGGGAGGTCGACGATGAATGGGAAGGTGACCATATAGAGGAGAATGTGGTTGCCGCCAGAATGGCATATGAGGAGGCAGGAATAAAGGACCCGCGCAAGGAAGTGGATGTGGCCATAGTTCACGATTGTTTCACTATCACCGAGCTTACCATATACGAGGACTTCGGGTTTAGCCCCAGAGGAAAGGGGCCGGAGGATGTCGATGCAGGCACCTTCGAGCTAGGAGGGCAACTGCCTGTCAACACTGATGGAGGCCTCAAATCCTTCGGCCATCCCATTGGGTCAAGTGGAATAAGGATGACCTATGAGGTATACAAGCAGCTTCAAGGGAAGGCCGGTCCCCGTCAGATCAAGAACCCCCGGCTGGGTCTGTCCCACACCTTCGGCGGCACGCCTGTAGACGGTGGTACGGCGGCCATCTGTATACTGGGATGCCGGGATTGATGTCACCGGCACCAAACCGTAAGGGACATCAGCCCTGCACAACGTTCCCTGGGTGAAGAGAACCCAGGGATATGAACTGGTCTCCTGCACCTTTTGCAGTACTGACGGTCAGAGAATCCTACAGTTCCTCACCGAAATCAGCGCCGGAAAAGACCAGGTTCTCCACCTTCTCGTATACTACTTCCGTAGGGGTCTTACCTCTGTCTTTTGCTTCCTCCAGTAAGCCCCTGAAATCGTCGCTGCATATACGCTCAATTCTCGGCTTCAGCTTCTCGAAGGAAGCTTCTTCTTGATAGACCCATTCCATCCAGGCACATAACACACCGCCTGAATTGTGCGCCCAGTCGATAACAAAGAGAATTCCTCTGTTAGCAAGTTCCCTGGCCAGTTCTATTTCCTCGTCCTTGCTGGTTGCCTTTAGTTGGTTGTTGGCTGCGCCAACTATAACCTTGAACTTAAACGTGTCGATTCTGTCCCTCGTTATTACGCCGCCCATGGCAGAGGGAGAGAACACATCGGCATCTACGGTGTATATCTCTTGTGGTTTCACATATTCGACCAGTTTCTCGCCCCACCGTTGCTGCAGGCGTTCCACTTTCGATAGGTCCGCCCGGCAACAGACGAGGAGCTTAGCGCCTTCACCCAACAAATACTCGGCAAATGGATATCCTACTTCCCCCAATCCCTGAACTGCTATCTTTCTATGTGATAGATCTCTATCGCCATAGACGAAATCGCACGCCTCTTTCACGGCAAGATACACACCGTACGCAGTAGGCACGCCGCTTATTTTCATGGGGCTCTTCCTGCCGTCGGTGTAGTTTCTGGTAAATTTGTCGCGAATAATGTCTGCCATCTCGGGCTCGAAGTTCATATCTGGGCCAGTAAATGAGCGGCTCCTGTCGGTCACATAGGCAAGGAAACCCATTGATTCAAAGTCATCGACTCCCACTGGATCGCATTGTACCAGGATCTTCGAGCCTCCATACGGTATCCTGGCTATTGCATTCTTGTAAGCCATCGCCTGAGCGATGTTCAGTCCATCTATTATCACGTCTATTTCCGGCTCGCTTAGCTCATGCCTGCGCATAGCACCGGCTCGGATGGCTTGCCGACGATTCTTTATGCCCAGCGTATTGACATGCTTACAATACATTGCACGGATGTTCCTCTTACGATAGTAGTAGAACTCGATTCCGTGGTCCCGTCGGTCCCTTACAAGTCGCTCTACATGTTCCAGATAGTCCTTCAAACCAGATTTTTCAAGCTCTGAGACCAATGTCTCTGTCCCCATTGCGAAGTAATCTCTGGTCAGAATATCTTCCATAGTGAAGTCGAGGTTATATCTATCAAACCGAACATTATCGTCCCACTCCTTCATACCGCGCAGCAAAAACCTGTCCTGCTTCTGATTGTAGAAGATCTCCAGAGTGGTCAGGCCCTTGCTTCCCATGAAGTCGAAAAGGCTATCAGATTCGTTCATGATTGCACCTCCTCTGCTGCCAAGTCCATAAAAGAAACAAAGATTCTATCGGGTCTTTCCGGGACGGCGATGGCCTCCAACAACTCTAATCTCCTCACCAAAGCCGCTGAAGCCGCTTGAGAAGTAATTGACCACCTCGTCCGACCCCCTCGACGCCTTCTCAAAGATGGCTGCGCAGTCCCACTAATGCAGGTGTGTTCTAGCTTTCTGCTCACTGCCTGAGCAGTATTTTGTCTTCGACAAATTTCCTGCCGGCGGCCTGTTCGAAGGCGGCCACGAGGTCGCCGATGGTGAGTCCCGCCTTCTGCTCTTTGCCCATGTCGACAACGATCCTGCCCTCGTGCATCATAATGAGCCTGTTGCCGTATTTCAGTGCCAGTTCCATGTTATGAGTAACCATCAAGGTCGTCATCTTGTGCTGTGTCACGATCATGTCTGTCAGATCGAGCACTGTTTTGGCTGTCCTGGGGTCCAGAGTGGCGATATGCTCGTCAAGTAATAATATCGCCGGGTTGCTCAAAGTCGCCATTACCAGTGCCAGCGCCTGTCTTTGACCTCCCGAAAGTGTACCCACCAGCGCACCGAGTCTCTTCTCTAGTCCCAGCCCCAGCGGAGCCAGAGCGGCCCGGAACGACTCCCTGCGCTGTTTATTGGTGGCGACTCGCAACCCTCTTGATTGCCCCCGCAACAAGGCCATGGCCATATTTTCTTCTATGGTCATCTTGGCGGCGGTGCCGACGTGGGGATCCTGGTAAACCCGTCCCACATGATTGGCGCATCTATATTCACATACTTTGGTAATGTCCCGCCCATTGAGAATAATCTGACCACTTTCCGGCGGGAATACCCCGGCGATAATATTGAGCAGAGTACTCTTGCCCGCCCCATTACTGCCAATGACGGAAATATAGTCCTTACTCTTAACATCCAGATTAATCCCATTCAGGGCCGTAACCTCATCTACAGTACCTCTGGCGAAGATCTTGGTTATGGCCTTGAGCTCGAGCAGGCTCTTGTTCTCACTCATGACAGCTATCCTTTCACCATCTTGCCGCCGGCGGCAGCCACTCCCGCCGTATTCTCTTCCGCAGGTACGGAACCGCCAGAGCTATGATCACTATTACTGCCGTAACCAGCTTCAGATCACCCGGATCCATGCCCGCCCTCAGAGCGATACTCAGGACCAGGCGGTAGACAAAGGCCCCACCGAACACTGCCAGCAGAAGCCTGACTATCCCCTTGGGCCGAAATAGTGCCTCGCCGATTATCACTGCGGCCAGGCCCATTATAATCATCCCTACTCCCATGTTGACATCAACAAAGCGCTGTGCCTGAGCTACTACTCCGCCACAAAGAGCAACAAGTCCGTTAGCGATGGCTACCCCAAGTATCGTAGTCTTGTCAGTGTCCACCCCGGCCCCGCGCACCATCTGCTCATTATCGCCCGTGGCGCGCAAGGCCAGCCCGATTTCAGTGCGCAGGAACCAGTTCAGAACGAAGAAGACTACCGCTCCCAGCACCAGGGCAACCACGAGCTTGTATACAAGACTGCTTTCCAGTCCCGGCAATTGAGAGGCTAGAGAGTAGATGGTTACCTCCCGAAGGAGCGAAAGATTGGGTCGCCCCATAATCCGCAGGTTTATAGAGTAGAGGCCGACCATCACAAGGATGCTGGCCAGCAGGGCCGGTATCCTCAGCTTGGTGTTGAGCAATGATGTTACCAGGCCGGCACATATACCTGCTC
>JBKHJJ010000040.1:0-11213 GCA_046538185.1 Dehalococcoidia bacterium | reverse complement strand
ACGCTCATCTTCTTCTCAAGTATAGCGGCCTAAACTTCATTGGAAATATAGAAGGCAATGACATCTTCAGCGGGAAGGCCAACGTCATCGTCTGTGATGGATTTGTGGGCAACGTGGTCCTGAAGTTATACGAGAGTATAGCAAGCCACGCTAGAGATTGGACAACGCAAAGGTTGAAGAAGTACCCGCCTTTGAATGTGTTGGCGAGACTATTATTTGATAGAATGTTCCCGGCAAGCCAGATATCCCACAAGACGGAGACGAACGGTGGTGGCATCCTGTGGGGCATTGAGGGGGTTGTCAGGATAGCCCATGGGGCTAGCCGAGCGCCCCACATAGCTAATGCCATAGAAAGCGCCAAGAAAGCAGTAAGAGCCGACGTCATTGAAAGCCTGAAGTCGGAACTAGCAAAATCCAACCAAGGGGGCAAATTATGACTGTTGAAGAGCAAGTAAGAGAAATCGTGGCCAGAATTACCCGTGTTGATCCGGCCATTATTACGCGGGAAAGCACATTCAAGGACATCAAGGCAGACTCCTTAGATATAGTGCAGGCATTGGTAGCAGTGGAAGAGCGCTTTGAGATCGAAATCCCTGACGAAGAGGCCCAGAAGTTTCAGAACTTCGGCGATTTCGTGTCTTACGTGGAAGGCAAAGCAGGGCAAAAGGAGATGGTTTGACCGTGTCCCTTGAAGGGAAACTGGCTTTAGTCACGGGCGGTGGCCGAGACATTGGCAAGGCCATCGCCCTCAAACTTGCTTCCCAGGGGGCCGATATAGTGGTCAATTTTTTCCGGCATCGCGATGCTGCGCAGCAAACGGCTAAGGAAATTGAGGCCCTGGGCGTGAAAGCTGAACTTGTCCGAGCCAATGTGGGCGACGCCGCAAAGATCGAGGAAATGTTCGACATGATTGGCAGCAAATTTGGCCACCTGGACATCTTCATCAATAATGCAGCTTCGGGTGTAGGCCGTCCTATAATGGACCTGGATACTAAGGCCTGGGAATGGACTATGGACATCAACGCCAGAGCCTTGTTACTCTGTACTCAGAGGGCAGCCAAATTGATGGATGGGAGGGGCGGCAAGGTCGTCAGCATCTCCAGCTTGGGTTCACGCTTCGTCCTGCCCAACTATACCATCGTTGGAGTCTCGAAGGCCGCCCTGGAAGCTTTGACCCGTTACCTGGCCATAGAACTGGCACCCCAGGGCATATGTGTCAATGCCGTGGCTGCCTCTGCTGTGGAGACAGACGCTCTCAAGTTCTATTTCAAAGAAGGGCTGGTAAAAGACAGTCATCAAATAACCCCGGCGGGAAGGATGGTGCTTCCCGAAGATATCGCCAATGTAGTAGCTTTTTTATGTAGCGAAGAGGCCTTCATGATAAGAGGACAAACGATTGTCATTGATGGTGGAACTTCTGTGGGGCCCTTCACTCACGTGGAAATGGAAGACAATGAACAAGTCAAATAATCATAATAACTCGAACCATTCTTGGGGCACGCTAGACGTACCGAGGGTGGTGGTTACCGGCATGGGCACTATCAATCCCTTGGGCCTAAGTGTGGACGAGTTCTGGGAGGGACTGGTCACGGGCAAGTCAGCCTTCCGGCCTATTACTCGCTTCGATACCACCAACTTTCGAGTGAAAGTCAACGCCGAGGTGACTGATTTCGACCCAACCAAGTACATGGACTTGAAGGTAGTTGACCGGACTTCGAGGACCATTCAGTTTGCCATTGCTGCGGCTAGAGAAGCAATAAAATCAGCCGACCTTGACATGACCCGGGAAAGTCCTGAGCGAGTAGGGGTCACCATTTCCACCATGACGGAACAAGGCTACATTATTAGAGGATGGGAGCTCTACCAAAGGGTAGGGCCTAGAAGAGCTGACCCGCTGTTCATCACCAAGTCAACTGCCAGTGCCGCCTCGATGCAGGTGGGAATGCTGCTTGGCGCTAAGGGCCCTAACAGTGCTGTGAATAGCCTTTGCGCCAGTGGCGCTGATGCTATCGGTGCAGCGATGAATTTCATCCGCTTAGGGTACGCCGACGTGATGATTGCCGGATCTTCTGACGCTAGTCTGGAGCCTGTTACCATAGCCGGACTGGACATAATGGGAGCCCTCTCCCGCGAGCCTGATCCTTCCAAAGCCTGTCGCCCCTTCGACCTTAATCGCAACGGTTTCGTATATGGTGAGGGCGCCGGACTACTCGTTTTGGAAAGCTACGAACATGCCAAAAACCGAGGCGCACCTATCGTCGCTGAGATTGCCGGCGTGGGCTGGTCTTTTGATGCCTACGATTCAACCGCTCCAGCCCCGGAGTCCGAGTCCTATGCCATTCGTGGCGCTCTACAAAATGCCAGGGTCACGGTTGAGGAAGTCGATTATGTCAACGCCCACGGCACCAGCACTAAGCTGAATGATGCCAGTGAGACTAAAGCTATCAAAATGGTGTTCGGAGAACGTGCCTACAAAATTCCTATAAGCTCCACCAAGTCCATGATCGGGCATCTTGTTACGGCCGCTGGCGTTATCGAGACGATTGCCACCCTGCTGGTGATGAACAAAGGGATTATCCACCCAACCATAAACTATGAGACGCCCGACCCCGATTGTGATCTCGATTATGTGCCCAACGTGGCCCGCCCCGCTCAAGTGGATGTATGTCTCTCCAATAGCTTTGGTTTGGGCGGCGAAAACTGCTGCCTGGTGCTCAGGCGGGTAGAAGACTGAAGACCAGTAATGGAATTAGAAGGGAAGGTATCTCTGGTAACCGGAGCCTCTCGCGGCATAGGTAGAGCTATTGCTCTCAAGCTCGCCGATCTTGGTTCTAAGGTAGCGGTCAATTATGTAGCAATTGAAGCCAGTAACAAGACCGATGCTGATGATTTGACCGAGACCATAACCGGTCTGGGCAGGGAAGGCATGTCAATTGAAGCCGATATTCGGGATAGTGGGGCGGCGAAGGCCATGGTAGAGCAGGTGGCCGACAAGTGGGGTAAGATTGATATCTTGGTGAACAATGCCGGAATCAACAGGGATACCCTTCTTCTGAGAATGCCTGACGATGCCTGGGACGACGTAATCGCTACCAATCTGCGTGGAGCCTATTTGTGCACCAAATACACCTTGAAGTACATGATGAGGCAGGAATGGGGACGCATCATAAGCGTCGCCTCGGTTGTGGGCAGAGTTGGGAATGCGGGACAAAGTAACTATGCTGCTTCCAAAGGCGGTATCATCGCTTTTACCAAGAGCGTAGCACGCGAGATCGGCTCTCGTAACATCACTGCCAATGCAGTGGCCCCGGGTTTCATTACTACCGGGATGACGGACAGGCTGCCTGAGGAAAGGAAGAATGCCATACTGGCAATGATTCCCTTACAGCGTTTTGGCAAACCTGAGGAAGTGGCTGAACTTGTAGCTTTCCTGGCCACTGAAAGAGCCGGCTATATCACAGGACAAGTCATCACCGTAGATGGCGGAGCGTTTCCCTAGGAAATTGCCGACGCAACGTTCCGATCGGCTGTTCCGGTGTTCCACATGATACCCAGATACATGCCAGTAAGTTCCTCTTATTGGCAGAAAAACGCCTTCCGATTCTCAACCAGGCTTTCCAGCCAGGGTTCTGGCTGTAACGATAGCCAGATAATGCTTCATCCTAGCTCTCTCTTCAACGCTTCCGCGACTCTGGCAAACTCCTCGCTGTATCTTCTCTCCTGCTTGAGAAGAAACTCTTGCCATTGAGGAAGCTGTTTCATGGCCTCATCAACTGTCAGTTGAACGAGCATGGTGCTCTCTCCTTGCTGAACTCGCTTCACCCTTAACTGTGGATTCCTTTCCACTTCAGCTCTTAGACCGTTATAGGCCTGATCGATTTCTGCCCTGTACCTCTTCCGGAGGTCCTCCATCAGTTTCAAGTTCAGCTCAACTACGGGAGTATTCTGTTCTTCCTTGAGAGTCTCTACGGCCAAAATCCCATCCCTTCTCTTTTGCAGTTCGGCCGGAGTGTTGCCAAGGCTAAGGGAATCTATCAGCCTTATCTGAGCCGCCTTCAGAAGGGACGACCTCCCTTCCCTCTTCAGCCTCTTCCACAGGCTTTCGGCATCAATCTTGTCTTGATAGAACTCCGACAGGAGGGAATCCACCTTATCCGCATCTATCATCTCCCGTTTCTCTTCCTGGGTCAACTCGCCAATTCTGGATAGTCTTTCCCTGGCGATCGGCGGTAGGTCTTTCTCCCAATCCATCATTGTCTACCCCTTTCCGGTTTCAAGTCTGTTTGTCAAAATCCCCATAAACGTTTGCCCGCGGCGACAAAAGGAACGCCTCATATAGTATATAATAAACATGCATGTGGGTAGAGCCATGGGAATCAGACTTTATCGGGAACCGCAGCTTAATAATCCAATCCTGGTAGCTAGTTGGCCCGGCATAGGAAATATCGGGCTAATCGCTATTGATACTCTCAGAGTGACGTTAGAGGCAGAGGAGTTTGCAGAGATTGAGCCCTGGCATTTCTTCTACCCCAGGCGAGTCGAGATTCGCAAGGGCGTGTTAGAGTACCTGGAGTTCCCCAGCAGTAAGTTCTATTTCAAAACGATACAGGGAAAGGACTTCATATTCTTCGTTGGCGAAGAACAGCCGGCCGAAGGAGGAAGAGTCTATGCTCAGGGCAAGAAGGCCTATCAGATGGCTAACCTCGTTGTTGATATGGCCGATAGATTTAAATGCCGCAGAATCTACACTTTCGGGGCAGCTGTAGCTTTAACCCATCATACCGTGAAGCCAAGAGTGTGGGCCGTGCCCAATAATGAAAGGCTGATCCAGGAAACAAGCGGATACGAGAACACCGTACTCATGTCGGACATCGAGGGAAGAGGCGGACAGGGGACTATCACTGGATTGAACGGGCTTCTGTTGGGAGTGGCCAAGAAGAGAGGTTTTGACGCCATGTGCCTGATGGGTGAGATACCAATATACCTACAGGGGTTGCCGCTGGCCTATCCCAGAGCATCAAGGTCAGTGCTGGAGGTACTCAGTCACAGCCTGCAAATAGAGGTTAGCCTGGGCAGACTGGATGAACTAGACGAAAAGGTGGAACGCGGAATCGAAGAGTTCTACCAGCAAATTCCTGCTGAAATAAGGGCGCAACTGGACAGATTGAAGCATGTGACTTATGGCAAACCGACTGAGCCCGGGCCGATCACGGAAGAGGAAGAGAAAAAGATCATGGAAGATGTTGAGAAGTTCTTCAAGAAGGGAGGTGGGGCCGTTTGAGTCAAGAACATTCCGTGAAAATCCACAAGGAACCGGGGCTCTCTCAATCCTCCCTAGTGCTTGGTTGGGGTGACGATGTGGGAGACCTGGGCAGAAGGACTACTGACTACCTGAACCAAAAGCTGAAAGGGCAGGAGTTTGCCGAGATTGAGCCCGAGTACTATTTCCCGCTGGGTGGAGTCGCAGTAGAAGGTGATCTGGCCCAATTTCCGGAAAGCAGATTCTATGTATGCCCGCAACACGAGCTGGTGATTTTCCAGAGCGATTCCCCCGCAGTTGAATGGTACGGATTCATAAACTCAGTCCTGGACGTGGCTGAGCGTCATTGCCAGGCGAAAGAGCTATATATCATTGGGGCAATGGTCAGTTTAGACGCCCATACTACTCCTCGCCAGTTGCTTGCCGTAGTCAACTCAGCAGAACTCAAGGACATCTTGAGCCAATACGAGCTAATTGGAGACATGGATTATCAAACCCCGCCAGGGGAAAGACCAACCTTGAATTCTTTTCTCCTGTGGGCAGCGAAGAACAGGAATATTCCCGGGGTAGGTCTGTGGGTGCCGATACCTTTCTACCTGGCGGGGGTAGAAGACGCTCAGGCCCACAAGAAGGTCCTGAGCTTTCTGAACGAAAGATTGGATCTCAAAATTGACTTTAGTGACCTTGACCAAGAGATTCAAGAACAAAATGGCAAGCTTGCCCGGGCAAGGTCCCGATTTCCTGAAATCGACGGTTACATTCAGAAGCTGGAGAGCAATCTTATGCTGTCTCAGGAAGAGAATGGAGAACTAATGAGGAGGATTGAAGACTCTCTGCGGGAGACAAGCTGAGCCCCGGTCGAACGCAAGGATATTGCCAAGATGCTAGCCAAGGTAAAAAGTGCCGCTGTGGTGGGCCTGGAGGGAGCCGTAGTGGAAGTAGAGGTGGATATATCACCAGGACTGCCTTCGTTCACCATCGTCGGACTCCCAGATAAGGCCGTGCAGGAAGCGAGAGAAAGAGTAAGGTCAGCAATAAGGAATTCCTACTACAAGTTCCCCAACAGGCGTATTACTGTCAACCTGGCTCCGGCGGATCTTAAGAAGGAGGGGCCTGCTTACGATCTATCCATCGCCGTAGGCATATTGATCAGCTCCGAGCAGCTAAAGGCCGACCTTTCAGACAGCATCTTCCTAGGAGAACTCTCTCTGGATGGCAAGCTGCGCCACACCCATGGGATACTGCCTATGGTGGCTCTGGCCAGGGACAAAGGGTTATCTACCGTATATGTGCCCTGGGATGATGCCAGAGAGGCCTCTTTGATAGACAGCATACACATATTCCCTGCGGAATCGCTGGCACAGTTGGTCGCCCACCTTCAAGGCGGAGCAACCATCCCGGAGTACACGGACAAAATGAATTGGGAACAGGAGTTCCGTCCCAGTTATGATTTCGACCTCATCCATATCAAGGGTCAGGAACACGCCAAGAGGGCTCTGGAGGTAGCGGCATCCGGGAGACACAACATCCTGATGTGTGGTCCGCCGGGGAGCGGCAAGACTATGCTGGCTCGCGCCTTGCCCTCAATACTGCCCCTGCTGACCATGGAAGAAGCTATAGAGGTAACCAAGATCTACAGTGTTAGTGGACTCTTGCCACAGGATACTCCCATCGTCGTAGAACGCCCGTTTCGCTCACCTCACTACACCGTATCTCACGCCGGCCTGGTGGGGGGAGGACAGTGGCCACGGCCCGGAGAGATAAGCCTGGGCCACCACGGAGTGCTGTTTCTGGACGAATTCCCTGAGTTCGGGCACGTTGGGCTCGAATCCCTCCGTCAGCCAATAGAGGACAGGACGGTAACCGTCAGCCGTGTCCATGGCAGCGTCACCTTCCCCGCTAGTTTCATGCTGGTTGCAGCTATGAACCCCTGCCCCTGTGGCTACTACGGTGACCCGTTCAAGGAATGCAAATGCTCTCCGGGGGAAATCTCTCGGTATCACAGAAGAATAAGTGGACCGCTGCTGGACCGGATCGATATCTTTGTTGATGTTCCCCACCTCGACTACGAAAAACTCACCGAGGACAAGCCCACGGAAAGCGCACACGAAGTCAGGGCCAGGGTCAAGGCAGCCCATGAAATACAGCTGGAGCGTTTTCGAGGAACGAAGATAAGGTGCAACGCTGATATGACACCCAAGGAGGTCAAGGAATTCTGCACGGTGGAACCGGCAGGGCAGAGCCTGCTTCGTGCAGCTATGAAGCAGCTCCATCTTACCGGCCGCGCCTTTCACCGTATCCTCAAACTCTCCCGCACCATAGCCGATCTGGAGCGTAGCGACATGATAAAGGCCCACCATATGGCTGAAGCTCTACAGTACCGGCACAAGGAAATAATTTGAGCACAAGACCTGCCCGGTACATGCGTCAGGCAGGGGTACGCCGCGGCCGCCCTAGGTCTTGAGGCATCAAAGAATCCGTTCCTTCACGAGGATACTTTTAGTATCATTAACGCTAAGAATGTGTTTCCAAGGAGGCGAGGGCAATGAAGCACAACAGAAGGATATCTCGGAGCGGGGTAAGTAAGAAGATAAGAACGCAGTTCATCGCGGGGGTTCTCGTTATTGTGCCGATTGCTGCCGCCGTGTTGATACTGCGCTGGCTTTTTCTATATATCGACGGTATTCTGCAGCCCACAGTACAGTCGCTACTCGGCTACACGATTCCTGGCTTGGGCATTGCCATAACGCTAGTAGTAATTTACCTCACGGGAGTTGTAGCTACATGCATTGTGGGGCGAAGGTTTATTGGCTACATAGAGTCTTTACTGGCAAGGGTGCCTCTGTTTCGGTATCTATATACAAGTATCAAGCAAATCATGGAAAGCTTCACCACTTCGGGTGAGAGCAAGTTCTTGCAGGTTGTACTGGTGGAATTCCCCAAAAAGGGCATGAGGGCTATAGGATTCGTCACCAGAGAAGCACTCACTGAGTCGGGTGAGAGGCTGCTCAGCGTCTTCATACCGACTTCCCCCAACCCCACGTCCGGCTATCTGGAAATCGTGAAGGAAAGCGACGTTGTCCGAACTAACATATCGGTTGATGATGCCTTGAAGGTGGTATTGTCTGCTGGCAAAGTATCATTGAAGGAGATTACCTACAGACTGGGCGTCGAGGGCGCTGACAAGCCTTGACTCGAGACAACGCAATGCAGACACAAACGGCGGATTGTAAAGGGCTACCATCAGTATCGGTGGTCATACCGGCTTACAATGAGGAACAGTACCTGCCTTTGTGTTTGGAATCCATAGGAAAGCAGGACTACGCCGCAGGATATGAAGTCATCGTAGTTGACAATGCGAGCACAGATGATACCGCCCAGATAGCTCTCGAGTGGGGTGCCAGGGTTGTCCACGAAAATAAGCGGAGTCCTGCCTGCGCTCGGCAGAAGGGCACCGAGGCAGCCACGGGAGAGATCATCGCCTTTATCGACGCCGATACCCAGGCACCAGCCTGCTGGCTTTCCACCCTCGTGTACCGCTTCATTCAGGAGCCCGAGACGGTAGTGATAAGTGGCCCCTATGCTTACTTCGATGCTGGCAACTTTGCCCGGATTGCTTCCTACATCGGTAATTTCCTCAGCATCATCACAGACCATCTCTTCCGGAAAGTCGTCGGTAAAGGCAGCGCCGTATGGGGGTCCAACTTCGCCGTGCGCCGGTCAGCCCTCCAGCAGGTGGGCGGTTTCGATACCAGCATCAAGTTTTACGGAGAGGAGTACGAACTCTCCTTGAGACTGAAGAAAGTCGGTAAGGGGCGCATCATTCCCCGACTCTTCGTCGTTACCTCGGCTCGTCGCCTCAAAAGGCTTGGGGTTGTGACATTATACTGGAACTGGGTCGTCAACTATTTCTCTATACTCTTCTGGTACGAGCCAATATCCGAAAGGCTGGAAGACCTGCCGACCAAGAAGTGGCAGACGGTGGTTGCCAGTTTCTCGTCGGAGAGGGTCAGGACATCCCTGTGGTATGTCGCCCTTTCCTTTGGCTTGCTCTGGTTGCATATCGGCCCTGTAATTGAGGCAGTTGGGAGATTAATCTACGTCTTTGATATCGGTGTTTTGGGTACGCTGTTTGCCTACCACGGGGTCAGTCCTCGCTCCCGGCTGTATGGCAAGGTATGGCCCAACGGCAATCGGGACCGCCTTAGGGTCGCTCTGACCTTTGACGATGGCCCGAACGAACCATACACCTCGCAGGTCCTTAGCATATTGGAGCAATATGGGATAAAGGCGACCTTCTTTGTCATCGGGCAGAATGTTCGCCGTTACCCGGATACCTGTCGGCGGATAGCAACAGCAGGCAATGTGATTGGAAATCACTCTTACTATCACCACAAGTCTCTATGCCTGAGACGCGGCAAGACAGTTGCGCGCGACATCAAGCTGGCTCATCAGGCAATTCATACGTGTACAGGATTCGAGCCCACGCTTTTTCGCCCTCCCTACGGATTCCGCACTCCATGGCTGATGCGGGCTGTTCGCAGCCTCGGGTATATGGTAGTCACCTGGGACAACATGACGGCAGACTGGAAGGCAAACAAGTCCGGCGAGGAGATTGTACAGACTATTGTTCGGCGGGTGAAGCCGGGAAGCGTAATCATCCTGCATGATGGTCGAGATAGCAGGCCGAGCTACGATCGTAGCCAGATGCTGCAGGCTTTGCCCTTCCTCATTGAGGCCCTCAGCGAGAGGGGTTTTGATTTTGTCACCATACCCGAGCTGCTGGAGTTACAAGAAAAGCATTGAGCCCGGCAAGCCCACACAAGCATACCAGCAGCCTCAGGGACATTCCTGACCATACCTGGCCAGAAGTGCCGTTTTAGAGAGCCACACTTCTCTAAGCTCGCAAGCCTTCCGTTTGGACTTAGTTGCGTGGCCCGGCCGCAGATGATAGGCTTGCATTAGGCCGACCATATAGAAGCGGGCGCCTTTCTTCCACCAGGTATCGGGTAGTTCATCAACCTGAAATCCCAGCCGTATGGCGACTGCATCGAGGAGCGTGATGCCGTGGAGAGCCGTAGCGTTACCAAACATCCCGCCGTTCATCTGCTGCGCCAGAAAGCGTAGGTCCTGTGCGAAGCAACCAAGGAATTCCTTAGGTGACTGTGAGGCTCCCAGGTTCAGATTGCGCCTGCTTCTGAACCAGGCATTGTTCAGATGCAGCTCTATTACTGTGTCTCCACTTTTGACCTGACAGCCGTCACCAAGTACCCTCGTGGGGCCCTTGTAGCAGTGAAGGTTGACACAAATGATCCCGCCGCCGTCGGCCCTCAGCGGCTTGATGTGATAGATCAGCCTCAGAAGTCCGTCTATCGCAGGCCACAGAAACACAACAACCCGAGGTAGCACTCTGTTTTCCCGCACCGGTTGCCTCCCTAAGCTCAGTCTGCGGCTATGAGATATACAGGTCCGAGAGACTTGACGACTTTGCTGAGCAGCCCTTCACTCCCTTCGTTCTCAGGACAGGTCTAATGCGAAACGAGCCATAGAATCCCACCTGCAATCAGCAGCACGACACCAAGGACAAGCGAAATCCTACCCCCTATCTTCCAGGCAGACAGCCAGGACCACTCCGGTTCATGGGTTAGAGATTCCTTGATATCCCTTCGGGTCAACAAGATAGAATTGTAGTACCTTTCCTTTTCTCTCTTGTTCCAGATAACGAAAATAGTACCCAAGAGGAGAAAGAATCCCCCCAGCCCCAGGATAGCCAGGTAGCTGATCGATGACATGTTGCTCAACCCCCACTCAGAACTGCCACAACTCCAAACTGACTCTACTTAACCTCTACAGTTGCTCCAGCGGCCTCTAATTTCTTCCTAATCGTTTCGGCTTCTTCCTTGGGAATGCCTTCTTTTACCACCTGTGGGGCAGCTTCCACCAGATCCTTAGC
>JBKHJJ010000039.1:0-11224 GCA_046538185.1 Dehalococcoidia bacterium | reverse complement strand
TTACGCGAGCGTTTCGACTTCAGGATGGCGAAGGAAGAGTTCATGGAGTTTGTTGGGTTTGTTGAGTTCGTTGGGTTTGTTGAGTTCATAGAGTTCGTAGAGATAAGAGACAATATGGAGACTGATAGGGATTCATAGAGATTGGAGATACGATAGAGACAAGTGGAGTTTGATAGAGCTGGAGCAGAGATGCTGACTGCTCCGCAACGAGATTGCCACGGGCTTCGCCCTCGCAATGACGAGGGGAACCGAGGGGGAGGAATACGAGAGACAAGAGATTGCCGCGCTTACCCATTCGCTATGCGGGGGGCTTCGGCTCACCACAATGAGGAGATTTTGGCAGAGGGCAATCAGACACGCGACATTCGCTGCTAAAAGCGGATATTGTTTATTCTGAACTCATGATGAACGTTGTGTCTCGCCTCCAGGCCGGTATGATCTATCTTCCCACTCCCGAGCTGATTCAGCCATCTTGCGACTTTGGCTAGAGTATCCGCGAACCTGGGGGTTGTTCTGGCAGGACGAGCCTCCTCCCAAACCCCAAGTATCCGGCTCTGTTCGGTCATGTTTAGCGGCAGCTCTCTTTCTATGATGTCTAGATAGTCCTCTTGCGTCATTGTTCGCCTCGCAGAAACGATTGAAATCCGATTGTCTTCCCGTGTTAGCACTTCGCTGTTCCGTATCATGTGATTACTCGACCGGCGCTGTCTTGCTTACTAGTGTAACGCGGAAAGCCGAGAAAGGTTGCATTGGCCGCTTCGCTTAACCAGAGAAGTCTATGAAGCCGAAACGCAAAGAGAGTGGTAGAATAGCACACTTAGACCTCGAGGAGGCAGCGTAAATTGAGAAGCGACCTCGATAAGCTAATGCAAGATTACCACCTTGATGCTATTGTTGCCTTTGGATCGGTATCAGATCCGGCATTCAATTACCTGACAGCCGGCTCTGAGGTTGAAGATGCAATGTTCACAAGAACGCCGGGTGAGAAAGCCAACATATGGCTGGGAGCCTTAGAAAGAGAGGGCGTTAAGAGTCCAGATTTCGTAACTCATATTTTCGATCGTGCTTTGTACAAGCGGGTGTTTGCCGAAACCAGCAGCTATGAAAAGGCCGAGCTGGAGCTATATCTCCCGGGCCTTGAATTTCTTAAAGGCATTAAACGAGTTGCTCTATACGGTCGAATGGAGTTTTCGTTTAGCTGTCTGCTTAGAAACGAGCTAAACAAGCGGTACCCCGGCTTAGAGATCGTCGATGATGAAACACCTACTTTAGTCGACCGCCTGAGAGCGACGAAAAGTGATGAGGAATTGGCAAAGATAACCGAAATCGGCCGGAAAACCTCACAGGTAATGAACGAGACCCGCGACTATATACGGTCCCACAAAATCAGCGAGAACCATTTCATGAAGACCGACCATTCGCGTTTGACCGTGGCCGATGTCAAGAGATTCACTCGTTCCAAGCTCTTTGAGCAAGATCTCGAGGATAGTGACGGTATGATTTTTGCTCCCGGCAGACAGAGTATCGTAGGCCACAACACAGGGGAACCAGACACACCAATACCGTTGGGGGTACCGATAATATTCGATTTGTTCCCCAGAGAGGCCAAGGGTTACTATCATGATGCAACACGTACGTGGTGCTTCGGACCCGCTTCCGATCACCTCCTTAAACTCTATGAAGATGTCCGCGGCTGTTTCAATCTCGTCGCGAACAAGGCTACTCCCAGGATATCTTCAGGTAGTCTACAAGAACTTGCGTGTGATTATTTCCGCGAAAGGGGCTATCCGGTCGTTAAGGACAATCCCAACACAACGGATGGCTACACCCATGCGTTAGGGCACGGAGTAGGCCTTGCGGTACACGAACCGCCATATATGGGAATAGGAGATAAAGACACATTGTCCAAAGGGAACGTTTTTGCCATGGAACCCAGCCTTATCGATACAAATCGGGGACTTGCCGTACGTATTGAAGATACGTTTTACATAGACAACGATGGACGAGCAGTCAGCATAACTGGTGTTCCCTATGATTTGGTAATCCCGGTCAAGTAGTATCTAGACGGTGAGCGCCTGCTCCAGGTCCTCAATCAAATCCTCAGCATTCTCCAGGCCAACCGATAATCTGATCAGTTCATCGGTGATCCCGACCGTCCGCCTGTAGTCCCCGGGCATCGGGTCGTGACTCATGGTAGCAGGATGCTCAGCAAGAGAAGCGACGTCACCCAGCGATCCCGCCAGAGAGAAGAGCTTGAGCTTCCTCAAGAAGGTATTGACGCCGTCAATACCGCCCTGCGGTTCGAAGGACACCACCCCACCGAATCCCTTCATCTGTCTCCGCGCGATTTCGTGTCCTTTATGGGACTCGAGCCCGGGATAGAGCACCTTCTTCACGCCGGGATGTCCCTCGAGGTAGTTGGCCACGGCAAAGGCATTTTCCTGATGCTGCTTCATCCTGACTGGGAGAGTCTCAATCCCCCGGAGCACGAGCCAGCAGTCGAAGGGGGCAGCACAGGTCCCCATTGCGTTGAGCAGAGATTGCATCTTCTGGCTCAGTTCATCAGTCGTGGTTACTACGGCGCCACCGACAACATCAGCGTGCCCGTTGAGGTACTTGGTGGTAGAGTGGACAACAAGATCAACCCCGTATTCGATAGGCCTTAGGAAATACGGCGTGGCAAAGGTATTATCTATTACCGTCAGCAAATTGTGTTTCCCGGCAATGTCGACCACCATCTCGATATCGACGATATTGAGCAGTGGATTGGAGGGGGTCTCCAACCACAGCATCCTGGTATTGGGCTTGATTGCCTCTTCTATCCTTTTCGAGTCATCCATTCTAAGAAAGGTGAACTCCAGACCAAAGGCAGGCATCACATCGTGGAACAACTCATAGGTCCCTCCGTAGATATCGTCCCCGCAGATCACGTGATCGCCGGTTTTCAGAAGATGCATGATCGTCGTCTCAGCCGCCATACCGGTGGCGAAGGCGAAGCCGGCATTTCCTCCTTCAAGCTGAGCTACAGTGTCCTCCAGGACCTTCCTGGTTGGATTTGCCTCACGGGAGTATTCCCACCCCTTTGTCTTCCCGACATCCTCGAACGCAAATGTCGATGTCTGGTAGATGGGCACCGAAATAGCGCCGGTTGCTGGATCCGGCCTATCCCCAGCATGAATAGCTATCGTCTCAAATCTCATATTCCCCTCCCTGGCTGAATGTCACTTCCGTCATTATCTTCTCCTGTGATTCGTCTTTGGTAGATGCCGGTGCGCTTGTTCGGACAGGCTGCCTAGCAGGCAAGGAGGCACACATACAAGTTCCAGAAGACAATAGCTGTATAAAATACCACGAATACGACGGTGATTGTATATACAGCTTTGGGTTTCCTATTGTAGTTAATCCATAGAAGCAGCGTGGCCAGAAACGCGCCCGCCACCTTTATGACGAGAAACCAGCCATGGCCTACCCAGGCTCTCAGGAAAGGATTCGCTTCCGACCCATGTCCGCCTGTTACCAGAAACTTGGTTATCAATCCATCCGCAACTATGAGGCCAAATAGAGTGTAGAGAAGGTACCTGACGGTCCGGCTTTGAATACGAAAATATTCCGCTACTTTCAATGCCTTCATGTCTATATATGGGAAAACCTCCAGCTAACCAGTCTGCAATCCTATAGCAGGACTACCCGGGAGTCAATAAGGCTTTGGATTGAACAATAGTACCGGGGACACGACACCGACCAAACCTGCCACAAATAACGTATCACGTCCCCCGAATACCGGGCGCGAAAAAGAGCCACAACCGGAGACGCCCGTTCAAAAATCAGGACGACAACAGTACGGGGAAAAACACCTGCCAGGCCAGCAACGCCTTAGCTGTCAGGCTGAGAAGAATATAGACCTTTTCCCCATGTAAATAGTCCCGCCAGGGACCGACTTTCTTGTACTGCAACACCATGTTGATCGCAAAACAGTTAAAGAAAACAAAAAGTGAGATGACAATGCCATATACGAAATCAGGCGGTGATGTGTTCAGCCCCGGTGCCCACACGTATACGGCGATTGCGATCCATGGAATGATGCCGGCAAAGCTGCCAAACCAGAATGGCAGCCAGCTTGGCCTGCCCGGTTCTTCATACTTTTCCTGCAGAGCACCAAAAAGTATCATACAGGCGTTGATGCCAAAGATAGCCAGCAGGGCAGCGACGTCGCTGATACCGGTGATCTGCGAAATCAACACGATCATGATTGAAGAGCTGAAGAAGTACTCGATCCAGCGCCCGTAGTTGCGGTTCCGTAACAGGTTGCGCTTGTACCAGGGGAAGACTGGTGGGGACGCGATTATCAATAGAGCACCGGCCGATATCGCAAGAAAGGCAAAAACACCCCAACCAGTGTATATATCAAACAGGTGGTGAAGCGTGGGTGCTGTGCCCGGCGGCCCGGCCATAAACGTGGCCGTAACCGGAAGAGAAAAGTCATTTGTAAGCACCGCCATCAGGGCAGCCTGTACCGCGAGGATCAGGCCGACAACGATATTCCATCTGCGCAGCTTAGCGAGTCGCTGTTCAGTCGATTGGCCGATAGACATACAATGCCTCCCTAATCAGAGCTAATGGGTAGAATTATCTTGAGTGAACAGATTATATGGGCCAAAAATGCACGTGTCAACACTTCGGGTATTGTCTCCCCGGAATACCAGTTGAGAGGAGTCACGGTCTTCTGCCTGGCTGCCTGTCTCTACCGCCAAAGGAGTCCCTTGTTACGCGCAGTGTCATGGATTAGAATACGCAGCGTAATACGTTAGGGTGGTTCTTCAAGGGGGTGAACAACATGGCCGAACTTGACAACTGGTGGGTGTTTCCAGGTTTTGAGATTGAGTTAGCGGCCACGGGACTTAATTTGCCGGTTAATCTGGCGTTTGTTCCGAATCCTAACAGAGACTCTAAGTCACCGCTGCTCTACGTCACTGAATTGTACGGCCAAGTCAAAGTAATAGCCAATGACTGGTCAATACATACTTATGCTGACAACTTACTAAATTATAAACCGGACCATCAAATTCCAGGGAGTGGCGAGAGCGGAGTTACCGGCATCTGTGTGGAACCACAAACAGGTGACCTTTTCGTTACCATGATTTACATGGACAAGGGTATGACCAAAGGTAAGGTGGTCCGTATGTCCAGCAATAGTGGACTCGAAATGACTTCGATTAAGACGGTTATCGATGATATACCCTCAACCACCAGGGCGCATCAAATACAGGCTGTATCAATCGGACCTGACGGCAAGCTATATGTAAACATTGGTGATGGTGGAGAATATGAGATGGCACAGGTCGATGGTGACCTGAGAGGAAAGATATTGCGGATGAATCTGGACGGAACAATACCCGAAGACAATCCGAACCCCGCCAGCTATGTTTACGCAAAAGGCTTTCGCAATCCTTTCGGAGCCGCCTGGCGCAAGAGCGACGGCACACTCTATGCCTCGGTAAACGGTCCCGACCGTGACGATGTCATTGCCAGAGTCAAGCCAGGAAATAATCACGGATGGCCGAAAACAATGCGTGAGAACGCAGTATTCTGGTGGGAATATTGCCAGGCACCTACAGCCATCGCCTTCATGCAGGACAGGCAGTTCCCACACGACTTTCACGACGACCTGTTTGCAGCCCTGTTCGGGAATTCCTACAAGAAAGGCCGCGATGTCAAGGGTAAGAAAATAGTCAAGATTAAGCTAAATCCAAACGGCGTCGGAGCTTCTGCTTACGATGAATTCGCTACCTATATCGGCCAGGACGCTGCGGCTCCGTGCGGTCTCGCTTTTGGACCAGATGGGCTCTATTTCTCCGACTTGCATGGCGAAACCGATAAGAACACCGGAAAACCGATTGGCAGCATCTACCGTGTTAAAGCCAAGAAGAGACTGGCCAGCGCAAGCAAGAAAGGGATTGTTCTCGCGCAGTCCGAGAACTACGAAATGGTAGAAGGTAATGTCTATTTTCCACCTTCGTCAGTGAACTGGCAACACTTCAGAAAGAGTGGTGAAAACATTACTTCACCGGTAATAGGAGAGGGAGTCTTCTACACGTTGGCGTTTGAGGGTTCTGAACAAAAGAACGCTGCCTGGAGTTTTCCGCAGCCCAGAGCAGAGTTCACACAAATCAAGGACTATGTAGCTTTTGGCTATGGGGAGGTCGACCTGCTGACCGAGAGGACAGGATGAACACAGACACACCCGACAAATACAGGAGGGCTCCGGTCACCGGTAGTGTCGGCTTTATCTCGGAGTTACCTTGAGTGTTGCGGATAACTCAAGGAAGTAGCATTCTGTCACCATTAGATTCCGAGGACGCCATGTTCATCAGGCCCGCGAATCAAGTATTATGTCCTAAGGATAACATGGCAATGCTAGCAATTCGATCTGCTGTGCATGGGCGACGAGCAACTTTGACCAGTGCCCGGCGCTCTTGACATCCTTGTAAAGCGCGATTATGCTTGCCAGGCTTCCCGACCATAACACAGAGAGGGAGGAACGAATGCTATACAGAGTGCAGAAGAGAGATATCGTACGGGCCTCAAAGCTATTGGCTGATGCCTTTCAGCACGATCCGCTCTGGAACAGGATTAGTGAAGGAGAATCCGATTTCGAGAAGAGATTCCGCGCCATCTTTGAGGTGCCCGTAAGGCATTGTCTGAAGTATGGTGAGGTCTATGCTACCTCGCAAGACCTGGAAGGGGTCATAGGATGGGTCCCGGGAGAATATGCCGACATGAACGCATGGCGCATGATACGCAGCGGAAGCCTGGGTTCGGCGATGAGAATAGGACTGAATCCTGCGAAGAAGATGGGATCTGTCTTCAAGGCAGTTGTCAAAGACCGCCGTGAACACATGGCCGGGCACACCTTCTTGTACGTATCGATCGTTGGCGTCGCCACTAAGCTGCAGGGCAAGGGGTTCGGAAGGAAGCTGCTGGACGCGGCGATAAAGAAATCCGAACGTGAAGGACTCTATCTGTATCTCGAGACTGAAACAGAAGAGAACATGAGGATGTATGAACACTTCGGGTTCAGGCTGCTCAAGAAGATCATTCTACCGGTGGTCGAGCTTCCCATGTGGGAAATGGTGAGGGAACCGAAGGCGTGAATAATGCAGTCTTAGTAGTAGGTGCCTGGACTGTCGACTAGCGAAAACAAGCTGTGTGATGGCTTGCTGATACAATAGCGAAGGTTTTGGACGTCTGCAGGCAATGCATAGAACATCTGGCAGCTGAAAAGGAGTGATGGACAGGACGGTTGTACTATCACTCGGTGACGTATTCATATGAGCCGGGTTATGAAATTAACAGCTTTTGTCTTATTGATAATAGGGACTATCGGCCTTCTGGTGAATGAATTTGTTGCCGACCGGGGCAGAGCTACAACTCTAACGTTTGCCGTTTTCAATTGCGCAGGATTGAGGTTCAGATAGGCTGGTAGGCGGTCAAGAGGAATGCCAACAGGTTCCAGTAGACGATGGTTGTGTAGAGTCCCAGAGCTACCACCGCAGTTCTGTATACGAGTCTGGGCCTGGCATTATACTTGATCCACAGGAATAGGGTGGCCAGGAACGCGGCCGATACCTTTATGGCCAGAAAGGAGTCCCCACCCACCAGAGGGGCCAGCAAGGGGTTCGCTTCCAGTCCGTACCCATTTGTCACCAGAAATTGAGTCAACAGGCCGTCCGCAACTATGACGCCGAACAGTACGTAGAGGGTGTACCTAACAGTCCGGCTTTCAATGCGAAGAAAACTGGGAATTCTCAATACCTTCATGTTGAGAGGTCATCACCCCCTTCCAAACAAAAAACCGACCATTTCCAGGTCGGTTTCACTATTGGCTCCCCACCACCCAAGTGACCATATACAGGTGGCAGTTCGCTGCCCTCCATTTCATTGGAGCGATATGATTTTTTTAAAGGCTCACTAATGCTGACTGCCGGTAGGTGCAGAGATCCTCAGCAAGCGCCTCATTCTAGGTCTTCGTATCCATGGGAGTCAAGATACACAATCTTGACTTTTCTTGCCAAATCCAACTTGTACGTATGAAAATTTGTCGATATAGAGGTGGACTGAGGTTTGCTTTAATGAACGATGGTGAACCAACCTTGAGGCTTCACTAAACGGAGCCTAAGAAAGGAAGGCCCAACCGTTCCACCTGTGCAGGCTCAACTCTTCCTCACTCGCGACAAGAGTGCACTCAATATAAGACCGACAACGCTAAGGGCACCACATACTATGAAAGCAAGCTGATAGCTACCAGTGATATCAAATATGTAGCCGCCGATAAGCGGGCCAACTGCGGCCCCAAATGTGAAACCGAGAACATTAATGACCCCAAGAATCAAACCGTGTGAACGCAGTCCGAACAGCTCCGCCACCAGGGGTGACTCCGAAGTAGCACACCCACCGAAAGCGAAGCCAAAGACAATAGCGAACAGGTATAGTGCCCACAGCTCCCTGGCCGGCACCAGCCAGAACAGAGTTGCTGCCATCAGAATGAACCCTATGACAAAAACCTGCCTGTTCCCAAACCTATCAGCAGCGCTGCCCAGTACAATCCGCCCGACAATACTCAGCCCGCCAGCCATAGCCAAAATGCTGGCAGCGCTGGCAGATGAGATGTCTAATCCGATTGCATGAAGCACAATATGCGTCAATACCGTATACACGGAGAATCCAAAACAGAAGAACATACCCGAAGTGAGCCAGAACTGCCGGGTATGGCCGGCCTTGCTGAGGGAAACTGAGTGGGCCTCCGCTACGGACTCCTGCTTTTCCTGTTCACTCCCGCCATAGGGCTTCTGCCTTCCCTGGCCCGGGTCGCGTCTTAAAAGCCGGGCAGCTAATACGACAACGACCATGACTATGCCGCCAACTATGACGTAGGATATACGCCAGTCGTAAGCGGAGATTAGCCGGCTGACCACCGGTGCAGCAATCAACGTGCCTATGCTTATGCCGATCAGGGCAACTCCGGTCATCAAGGTGCGCCTCTTAGTGAACCACCTGGCTATCGTTGACACCATGGGGACCCAGCAGCCTCCCATGCCACTGCCTATTATCACGCCGTAGAACAGATATAGCTGCCAGACAGCGCTAACCTGCGACATAAGAAGATACCCGAGACCTACGAGGACTCCGGAAATCGTCAACACAAGCCGGGGACCGAACCTATCGGTAAATCTTCCCATGACGATACCGAGCAGGCCCTGCATAATCCAGGAAAGCGAGAAGCCGCCCGACGTTATTGCTCTGGTCCAGTTAAAATCGGCCAGCATCGGTTCAAAGAAAATGCCAAACGAGTTGTAAGCCCCGAAAGTCACTGCCATAATGAGGAGGGCAGCCCCGACCACCATATACCCGTAGTAAAACCCCGGTCTAGCACCGGGTGGTCCCGGAACCTGTTCAATGGGCATGATAGGCCTAATCTCTGTGACCTGTTGTCAGCGAGGAATACACTACGTTACAGGAATCCAATTATACCACGTGACTCTAACCCGGTGGGGCCAATTGGTTGGCGCGACTACCCAAGCTGCCATAGACTGGTATCGGTCATCCTCTTCATCCTCCTCACACCGAGTATCTGGTCAATCCGGCATCTTTGATACGCTGCTGGACCGTCTGCTTGATCATGTTGCCGGCCCGGTGCATAAGGGTGTCCTCGAATTCCCGGTCCATGGCCATAGTCGCCATACAAGGGAACTGGTGATGCAGAAGCCCTGCCTGCTCCGTGGCCTCTCTGAACCACACTCCGACCAAACGGTCGGCCACGAACCGCGTGCTCCCGCAAGGAGCTTCCCTTTTGACAGTGACCTTAGCTACTCTGTGCCTGTCATCTTTGTAGAACTCCACATCCACCTCGGGTCTGCCGAAATGCCTGGCAAATTCCTGAATGTAGGGGTTCTGGCTGTCGCTTTCTGTCAGTGCACAGAAGGGGACGGGATAGACCATATCCACGCCCATAGATTCCAATTTCCGATTGATTTGCCTGGCCAGGCCGGACGGCAGCCACGCCCTGCTGTCTGCGGGGGCAATCACCGCTTTTGCCCCACTCCTCCTGACCATGTCGGGAATCAATTGAGCTACTCCCGAGTCCTCACCGAGCGATATGAGCAGGTCGGCCGCCGGCAATTCCCTGGGCAGGAACTCATGTGCATCATCGATTATAGCCGGTAAGCCGGTGGGAAAAGTGAAGTGATTCACCTCCCAGTTCGCCGGAGAATGGCGCCGGATGTTCTCCACCATTCTCTCCCCATAGTATCCCTGTATAGCTATCAGGATGCGTATTGGTATTTCGACTTTATCTTTTCCCATCTTACCTCCTGAAAACGGTTTGTGGTTACGGTTGAGCTCCTTGTTCCCGGAAGTCTTCCGGGATTTCATAACTTGACCTTCAGTTCAGCGTTGGTCGTCTTCATTTTAACCGAGGCTGTCGATAATGACACGGGGGCCAGGCGAGAGGTATCACCCTTCGATTAGCCAGTCCCGGACCTTACTCAATATGTCGGTGCGGTTATCTCTGGTTACCAGAAGCGTTTCGACCACGGAATGGCGTTTGATTTCGTCGGCAAAGGGGTGCGGGTTGAGCATAATGGTGCCCAGCACTTTCCTGCCGCTGCTCACGGCCTGCGTCACGGCTTCCTTGAACCGGGGTGACAGCAGCTCCATCTTGCCAATCTCATCAATGACTGTGACGTCGCTTTCCCCGAGCGCCCGGCGCACCGCAGCAACGCCGATTCTATCCAGGCTATCGATGTCCACCCCGTATTTACTCACCCGATAGGGACCGGAGATGCCGACATGAGCTAATGTCGCTTCCCAGCCATCGAGGGTAACAATCTTGAACCCCTGCCTTGTTCCACCCGTCCGTATCTCGTCGGTATAGAACCCGCCACCCCTGACCGCCATCCCGGCCAGAGCTTCTTTGATGAGAGCAGTCTTGCCTGTGCCCGGCTTGCCGGTCAACAGGAGCACCCTTTTCACTACTCCTGCTCTGGAGCCTCGGCTTTGCTCTTTCCCCTGCGCTTCTGCTCTGAAGCCTGGCCTTTACCCTTTTTCTTGGGCTCTTGCTCTGAACCCTTAGCTTTGCCCTTTTTCCTCGGCTCCTGCTCCGGGGTCCGGGCCTCGCCCTCTACCTTGAGCTCCTGTTCGGGAGCCCGGGCTTTACCCTTTTTCTTCG
>JBKHJJ010000038.1:0-11261 GCA_046538185.1 Dehalococcoidia bacterium | reverse complement strand
TGCCCTTTTGAAGCAATAAGAAGAGACCCTGAAACAGGAAAATTGCTTCTGGATATAGAAAGATGTCAGGTATGTGCAATTTGCTACTCTAGCTGCCCCGCTAAAGCAATCAATATCATCTACTACGACATAAATTCCCTAACTAGCTACTTGGAGAAGGCAAAGGCGGAACACAAGTCTGCTTCGTTAGTCATCATGTGTAAAGGAAGCGCCCCCGATTTTGAAGACGTACACAGACTGTTTGGAATTTCGGAGTTCATTCCTTTATCCGTCCCGTGTGTCGGGCGTATCCCACCAGAGGCTTTCTTGAAAGCTATATCCGACATAGGAATAGAGATGATTTACGTTCTCGCTTGTGATGAGGACTACTGCCGATTTGAAAGGGGAAGCTCAATTACGGGACGTAGAGTCACAGCTCTCAATGCTGTTCTGGAGCAACTTGGCTATGGCAGGGAGACTATTAAGCTTAAGCGGCACAGTTTAAAGGTCAAAGCAGATAGGGGCAAATGCATCAGTTGTGGCAACTGTGTGTTCTATTGCCCCTACGATGCTGCCAGACTGGAGTATGGAGCAGCTACTTTCGATTTGGAAGCATGTCACGGCTGTGGCTTGTGTGTTAGCCTGTGCCCTGCTTTTGCACTTGATTTGGAGCATTGGGAAGGGGACAGAATATCGACTTTGATATCTAAGCTGTCCTCGGAGATGAAAAGACCAAAGATTCTGGTGCTTCGCTGTCAGTGGTCCGCCTTTCCTTCCCTTGATGAAGAAGTTGATTCCAGCGTTCGCGTTATCGATTTGCCCTGTGCTGCAAGAGTTGACCCGTTGCACATCATGGAAGCTTTCCGGCAAGGGATAGATGGTATCCTGATAGCTGCTTGTCCCGAAGAAGATTGTAAATCGAAGACGGGAAGCAAGGAAGCTCTCAGGTTGACCACAGCCTTAGAAAACACCTTAAGCCAAATTGGCTTCGAAGAAAGACTCTCTTTTTGCTCTGTAGCTCCAAGATATCCTGAATCTTTCTGCCTAGAGCTACAGCGGTTCAAGAGAAAGATAGAAAGTGTTTGTTCAGAGGAGGCCGGACAGTGATAATAACAGTTCAGAAACCTTTGGATGAGATCTTGGAGTCTCTATCTCCCTACACTTCGATCTTAGTTGCCGGTTGTGATGGCTGTACCCAACCACCAAGAGGCTTGCGAGAAGCTAGAACTCTATCCCAACTTCTTGAGCTTGGCGCGAAGTTGAAAGGAAAGGAATTGAAATGTAAGGCAACTACGTTGCCCAAGCAATGCGACTCGTACCTTACACTCTCCCCGCTTCAGGCACAAATAGAGAACATGGAAGCTATTCTATCGCTAGCCTGTGGCCTGGGGCCACAAACCATAGCCCAAGTCCTGCCTAATTTACCTGTTTTCCCTGCCCAGAATACTCTCTTCATTGGGGCTGAGATTAGAGAGGACAGCGCTATAGAGGAGAGATGTGCTGCCTGCGGCGACTGCTTGCTGGCTTCGACTGGCGGTATTTGCCCTGTTTCCAGATGTGCTAAATCCTTGCTTAACGGTCCCTGTGGAGGCTCACAAAATGGTAAGTGCGAGATTGACCCTGAACAGGATTGCGCCTGGGATTTGATTGTCAACCGTTTGGAAAAGCTGGGCAGGCTAGCTGACCTGGAGCAAATTCGTCCCCCCAGGAATTTTGGACAGGTGGCCAGGCCCGGAAGGATTAAAGGGTAGCTTCTTGTTAGGTGGATTTCTCATGCATAGAGCGATTCCAGGAGAGGTTTACTACTTAAAATAGACCCGTTAAAACCTTATCCCGGTGAACACCGCCGGGGATGATAATCACCAACCTAAACCTTCACTCAAGAAAAAGGGTAACCCACACCATTTAGCTAGAATCGAGCACAAACCTTATTTCCTATATAGGAAAATGCCGTTCTTCCTGTACCTGCCTTGTAATTACATGCGATTTCGGGCTATACTATAGGCCCAAATACGCATATAGTTTGGCAGGTCTTTGTATGCAGGATACATTGAAGGTATTTAAGGCTCTCTCAGACCAAACAAGATTGAGGATTGTAAACCTACTTCTGGAGCGGGAATGCTGCGTTTGCGAAGTGATGCAAGCAATGAAAATATCCCAAACACGTGCTTCCAGGGGTTTGCGTGCTCTGTATGATACTGGCATTTTGAAAGTGAGGCGGGATGGTCTATGGGCGCTGTACTCAGTCGATGAGGAAAGTATAGGCAAATCCTACAACTGCCTGGTCCAGCTAATCAGGAGCACACTTAATTACAATGAAGTTGCGGATGGAGATCGAGAACGCTTGAAGAGCGCAGTAAGAGAGAGCCCCTGTGTAGCACGCGTAAGTATTCTCGACCGTTCACCGCTTAAGTAGTACATGTCGACATCGGGCGACTAGAAATCCGACGGGGGTAATAATGAATAGTTTCGAACCGAAAATAGTAGCTTTTTGCTGCAACTGGTGTTCCTATGCCGGTGCTGACCTGGCTGGCACTTCGAGAATGCAGTACTCCCCCAATATAAGAATAATCAGGGTAATGTGTAGCGGGAGAGTGAGTCCTCTTTTTGTCCTTAAGGCACTTAGCCTGGGCGCCGATGGCGTGTTAATCCTCGGTTGCCACCCCGGCGATTGCCACTATATCGAAGGGAACTACAAAGCACTACGCCGCATGCCGCTGCTCAAGAAGGTGTTGAAACAGCTCGGGATAGACGAAGAGAGAGTCCAGCTGGAGTGGGTTTCTGCGGCTGAGGGAGCCAGGTTTGCGGAGGTAACCAATAATTTTACGGAAACAATCAAGAACCTGGGGCCTATTATGTCGGGCCCCGTTGAACAATACTCTCAGGGGGCAAGACATGGCTAAACTTAAGATAGCTCTTTACTGGGCAGCCAGTTGTGGCGGTTGCGAAATTGCCACTCTAGCAATAGGAGAAAAGATCCTGAAACTAGCTGAGGCAGCCGACATCGTGTTCTGGCCCGTGGGCATAGACGTCAAGTACTCCGATGTAGAGAAGATGCCGGACAAAAGCATTGACGCCTGTCTCTTTAATGGGGCCATCCGGACTTCGGAGAACGAGCACATTGCCAAACTCTTGCGGGCCAAGTCCAAGATAATGATTGCCTACGGCTCTTGTTCCTACGAAGGCTGCATACCCGGCCTATCCAACTTCTACAACCGGCAGATGACATTCGAACGTGCTTATGTGGAGACACCATCCACGGATAATCCCGAGAAAGTGTACCCTCAGACGAAAGTCAAAGTACCCGAGGGCGAGCTGGATATTCCCGAATTCTACGATACAGTTAAGACTCTTGCGCAGACCGTGGACGTCGATTATTTCGTCCCGGGTTGTCCTCCGGAGGAGAAGACCACCTGGCTTGCGCTGGAAGCTTTGATCACAGGTAACTTACCACCGAAAGGCACCGTCATAAGCCATTCGATAAAGTCCGTTTGCGACGAGTGCCCGCGCAAGAAGGAAGAGAAGAAAATCAAGAAATTCTATCGACCTTACGAAATAATCCCTGACCCTGAAAAGTGTCTGCTTGAGCAGGGGTTATTGTGCTATGGCATAGCTACTCGAGGCGGCTGTGGCGCTCTTTGCCCTCAGGCCAATATGCCTTGCACCGGCTGTTATGGGCCGGTGGAAGGAGTAATCGACCAGGGAGCTCATTTCTTGAGTGCCATTTCGTCCATCATCGACTCCAACGATCATGTGGAGATTGAACGGATACTTGACGATATCCCCGATCCGGCGGGCACCTTCTACCGCTACAGTCTGCCGGATTCATTGCTCAGGAGGGCGAGGATAAGATGAAAAAAATAATGATAGACCCCATTACCCGACTTGAAGGGCATGGTAAGATCGCCATCTTCCTAAACGACGACGGTGGAGTAGCCAATGTTTATTTCCAGGTACCGGAACTAAGAGGCTTTGAGAAATTCTCCGAGGGCCGGCCAGCCGAGGACATGCCCCAGATAACCCAGCGCATTTGCGGGGTCTGCCCCGAAGCCCACCATATGGCGTCAACCAAGGCACTGGATGACTTGTTTCATGTTGAACCGACCAGCGCGGCCAGGAAGCTTCGCGAACTGCTCTACAGCTCATTCTACGTAACTGACCATACGACCCACTTTTATATCCTCGCTGCCCCCGATTTTGTTATGGGGCCGGATGCTGCTCCTGCGGAACGCAACATTCTGGGAGTAATAGCAAAGGTGGGACTGGAACTGGGTGGGGCGGTAATCAGGACACGCCACGAAAATCACTGGGTGATTCAGACCATTGGCGGCCGCTCGATACATCCATGCTTTGGCCTACCTGGCGGAGTAAGCAGACCCATAAATGAAGAGGAAAGAGCAAAGATAGAAGAAATCGCCAAATCCTCGGTGGAGTTCGGCAAATTGTCTCTTAAGGTCTTTGAGGACGTGGTGCTCAAAAACAAAGAGTACCTAGACATGGTCCTGAGCGATACCTTCACCCACCGGACTTACTACATGGGGCTGGTGGATGAGAATAACAAGGTCAATTTCTATGATGGCGAAGTCCGCGTGGTTGACCCTGAAGGCAAGGAGTTCTGCAAATATGCTCCCCGGGACTATCTGGAGCATGTGGCGGAACACGTCGAGCCCTGGACATACCTTAAGTTCCCCTATCTTAAGAAAATCGGCTGGAAGGGTTTCGTCGACGGCAAAGACAGCGGAGTGTACCGAGCCACACCTTTGTCCCGGCTGAATGCCGCCGACGGTATGGCAACTCCTCTAGCTCAGGAAGAATATGAGAAGATGTACGCCACTCTTGGTGGCAAACCAGCCCACTTCACCTTAGCAACCCATTGGGCGCGTCTGATCGAACTTCTCTACGCAGCTGAAAGAATGGTGGAACTGGTTCAGGACCCGGAGATAACCAGCACGGATATACGAAACATACCGACGGCTAAACCCGATGAGGGGATAGGCATTGTTGAAGCCCCACGTGGTACTCTGACCCACCACTACATAACTGACGAAAGAGGAGTCATACAGAAGTGCAACTTGATCGTGGGTACTACCAATAACTATGCCGCCTTCTATATGTCGGTTAAGAAGGCAGCCGAAGACCTGATAAGGCCTGGCAAGAAGATAACCGAGGGCTTGTTAAACCGCATCGAGATGGCCTGGCGCCCCTACGATCTCTGCCTTGCCTGTGCCACACATTCTCTTCCCGGCCAGCTGCCGCTGGAAGTGACCATCTTCGATGCCCAGGGTAACCAACTAGACAGACTAAGCCAGGGCATCTCATAGCAAGTTCCGCAAATCGAAATGAAAACCCTGGTTTTAGGGCTGGGCAACCCTATTCTCTCCGACGACGCTGTGGGGATCAGGGTAGCCCGGGAGGTGGAAAGGAAGCTCAACGATCCCCGGGTAACTGTATCTGAAACAAGTGAAGCTGGTCTTAGCCTTCTGGATGCCATTGTCGGATACGATGAGGTCATTATCATCGACGCCGTCCAAACCGAAAAGGGCCAGGCGGGGCAGATACACCATATGAGGACTGAAGATCTTTCCTTCAGCAAACGCTTCACCCCACCCCATCAAATAAACCTGGCCACTTCCCTGGAGCTGGGGAACGCGCTCAACCTGGCCATGCCCAGAAAAATCACCATATTCGCGGTGGAAGCCGAAGACGTTACTACCTTCAGTGAAAAATGCACACCCCAGGTGGAGAAGGCAATTCCCGAAGTGGTTAAGATGGTGCTGGAGGAGTTAGTCGGCTAGATAGAGCCCGCTCTTGCCGCCACTTTTCCTGATCAGACGAATGTCTCCAATGGCCATGGTCTTGTCCACCGCCTTACACATATCATAGATAGTCAGGGCACTTACGGATACCGCTACTAGTGCTTCCATCTCAAACCCCGTTTTCCCCACCCCCTTAGCGCTGGCGGTAATCTCAACCCCGACGAAGCCGGAGCCACTCCCAGACAACTTGAAATCAACTGCTACGTTGGTGAGCTGGAGAGGGTGACAGAGAGGTATTAGATGGTCAGTTTCTTTAGCGGCCATGATTCCAGCCGTCTTTGCCACAGCTAGCACGTCTCCCTTTTCCAGTTCCCCTTTACGGACAAGGTCTAACGTGGCGGCCTGCATGTGTATCTTGCCCCTGGCCGTTGCCTGGCGTTCCGTTTCCTTCTTCCTGGTAACGTCTATCATATGAACGAGCCCTGACTCCATCTCTAACCTCCGATCTGCGACATCTTTCGATTTACCAGACTTACACCGTGTGCCTCTAAATGATGACGCTCAGGCTTGGAAGCCACTGCCTGGAGAATCAGCCGTTTTATCTCCTCCACCGAGGCATTATTGCGTAGCGGCGTCTTCAAATCAATCTCGTCTTCTCCCAGAAGGCAGGGGCGTAGCTTGCCATCTGGAGTAAGCCGCATGCGGTTACACCGGGAGCAGAATGAGGTCTCAGTCAGAGGGCTGACGAAGCCTATCGTGCCCCTGGCTCCAGCTAATCGATAGTAAGCAGCAGGTCCATTGCCAGTAACGGCTGCACAGGGCTCCAGATTGCCGAGCAGGCCAACATGTTGTCGCAATTCAATGGAAGGCACAAATTCCGCCACATCCTTGAAGGGCATAAGCTCGATGAATCGCACATGCCATCCTTCGTAAGTCATCCTGGCAAAATCCATTATCTCATCATCATTTATCCCCCGCATGACTACAGTGTTTATCTTGACCGGTCCGAGTCCGGCCTCTTTCGCCGCCTCGATGCCGTCAAGAACGGTATCCAATCTTCCCAGACGGCTTATGTATCGGAACCGATCGGGTTTGAGCGTATCGAGACTGACGTTAACTCTGGACAGGCCCGCCTGCTTGAATTCCAGAGCGTATCTATCGAGAAGCGTCCCGTTCGTTGTCAACGATAGTTCTTCAATCCCCTCAATTTGAGATATCATGCGAACCAGCTTGGGCAACTCAGCTCTGACCAGCGGCTCGCCACCGGTGAGCCTGATCTTGTTAATGCCCAGCTCTGCCGCTGTCCGGACTACGGTCCAAATCTCCTCGTAAGAGAGAATCTCACTGTGGGACATCTGGGGGATTCCCTCGGCTGGCATACAATAGATGCAGCGCAGATTGCAGCGGTCAGTAACTGATATCCTGAGGTAATTTATGCTTCGTCCGAAAGAATCAGGAATTCCTGTCATGCTCGGTCTCCTTAGCCATGGTTAGAAGCCTCACCCCCTTCACCTGACTGAAAATGGCACCCTGGCTAATGGCACGGATTGTCTCTTCAGGCTCCACTACCTTCACTCCCGCCAGGACATCCACACCATAGTCAAACAGGACCGGCGACAAAGGGGTGGTAGGCCCCACGACGACCACAAACTTATCCTTACTTAGGTCTAATAGGCTGTCAAAAGTCTGATTTACTAACGAAGTCCCGGTAATGCCGACCACGTCAGCTTGAGGCAAAACCCGTTCTGCTGCCTCTGCCGGGAGTTCTCCCTGCTGAGGATCTTGCTCTATCACCCAAAGAGTCCTTGCTATCGCTCGCAGCTTTGGAGTCCACGGAAAGCGACCAACTATGGCTATATTCTTGTTCCTGCCTTTTGCTACCAGAACATCAAGGGCATTTTCGTCGACACATCTGGCTTCGTCGACACATATTAGCGAATTAATGGCTGCCAGTCCAATAGACGCCTCTAGAACGTTGTCCGACCTCGCATATTGTGCCAGCTCCAGTGCGGATAGTCCGGTTAAGCTCCCAGCACTTCTCACTGGCCTGTGATATGGATGCGGCTGATGAAAAGTGGAGGCCAGACCGCAGTACCTGCTCAGCACTGCGGTCCAGAAGACACAGGTACGCACCTCACGGACTACACTGTCTCCGCTAAGGCTGGAGATCAAATCATCCAGGGCTCTCGTCTTAACACTCCTCCAATAATGGCCCCCTAGTCGAACAGGTCCTGCAACGAAGCAGGCAGGTTTTCAGGATAGTCGCATAGAGGTGGGTCAAGCATCGGTTGACCATTCTCAGTCTCTATTATCTGTTTGCCCGTCGAGGAAAGAAGCAACTCAATGAACTCCGCCGCCAGCTCCTCATGATCAGCATGCGACGGTATGGAAATGCCATACACTATGGCTGCGCCGTATTGAGCCTCATATACCGCCGGAGGTCCGGGATCCTTGAGGATCTCTATGGATGCTGTGGCGTAGAAATCTTCTATTCCCTCGATCTCGGCATTGGTCCTCGATAGGTTAATGTAATCGTTCAGCTCGACGAAATTCAAGTCGTGCTGCACAGCCACGGAGCGATACTCGAAAGCATAGTCCAGATCACCCGACTCAAGGGAGACAATCAGGTCGACCGATTTGTCGCTCACAACCTCTTCGCTGCCACTGGGTCTGGCGGTCATATTGACACCACCAGTCCTGCCCCTTTCATGCTCGCTTCCCGGAATAAGCACGTCATACAGGTCTGCAGCATCAGGATCCGGCACAAGATCAAAGTCTGTAGCATTGTCACAGTAGTACATTTCAGCCAACTGGACGGTCAAAAGCGTTCTGTAGCCGCAAGGATCAAGGTCGGGGTCGCTGTGTCCGTAGCTCACAGCTTCGTTTCTGAGCACATCGTACCAGGTGCGGTTCCCACTTTCTATTTCGGCAGAACCTAGTGCGTTGTCACGGTAGCAAAGCACCATCGTGTTTCTGGCGAAGGCAATATTCCAATCGGCGTAGCCACCCTCATACAGTCGCTCAGGAATGAGCTTGTAGTCGGCGGAGGCGATTATATCGGGTGGGCTTTCACCGGCCTCTTCTTGTGCTATCGCCGTACTTATCAATTCCGCACTTCCTCCCGACTGACGTACGATATCAACGTCGGGATGTGATTCCTCGAAATCGGCTTCCAGTTCCGAAAATGGGACAGCCAGGCTTCCTGCGTGAAAAATAGTCACCGTCTGTCCCTGCGGGCCACAGCCAAGAATCGTTGCCAGCACCGTCAGAACCAGAACGATTGAAGCTATCTTGGGCAGTATTCCTTTCATCAAAAACCTCCTTGTATTTTTGGAAAATCCTTCAGAAGACATGAATTGCCGAAGCCTTAAACGTGATCCATGCTTCCACCCCCTTTCTCAGTTCAAGTTCATCAAATGCCTGGCGGGTAATAACGCACACGAAATCTGGAGGCAGAGTAACAGTAACGTAGATGAGTGAACCTCTGTCGGCAATGTCACTGACCACACCGAGAAAGCAATTCCTCGCGGTGGACTGAAGGGGCTGTTTAGAAATGAAGATATCTTCAGGGCGGAGGGAAAGACGCACCTCGTCCTTTGCTTCCGTTGTCGCTTTGAGTCTTGTGCCGCCGACATCGATGAGAGTACAGCCATCTTCTGTTCCCATAACCGTACCCGAGAAAATATTCCTGGTGAGAGCGAATCGGGCCACAAATTCCGAGCTCGGCCGGCGCAGGAATTCCTCAGGGGTGCCTACCTGAGCTATGCGACCATCGTTCAGCACGGCAACTCTATGCCCTAGACTTATTGCTTCCTCAAAATCATGGGTAACATGGATGATAGTCACCATAACCTTGCGGTGCATTTGTCTTAACTCCTCTTGCATCTTTTCCCTGGTCTCCGGGTCAAGAGCACTCAAGGGTTCATCCAGCAAAAGCACCTTGGGTTCGGTGATCAGCGCCCTAGCTAGCGCTACCTTCTGTTTCTCTCCACCGCTCAAGGTAGTAGGATCTCTCTTGAGTAGATGGGAGACTCCTACTACCTCACCAACAGCGCCTATCTTTTCTTTGACCTCGTGTCCAGGGCACTTCCTCATCTTCAATCCGAAGGCGAGGTTCTTTTCCACAGAAAGATGGGGGAAAAGTACCTGGTCCTGATAAACGATGCCAATCTCTCTTTTCTCTGGACTGAGGTGAGTGATTTCCTTGTCACCAACCCAGACCTTACCTTCAAGTATTGGATAGAGGCCGGCAATAGCCTCGAGTAGCACAGTCTTCCCTGCCCCGGTAGGGCCGAGGACGATAAAGTATTCCCCTGGCTCAATATCCAGATTGATGTCCTGCAGGACAAAACCACCCAGATTGACCTTCAGGTCCTTTACGGCAATCATGCCTTCTCACCCCTGTAGGCTATCGATCTGAGCACGATGAAGGCAACAAGAGAGATAAGGATTGCTATAGCTGCTACCGGCCTGGTGTAATCCAACCCAAAGTCGAAGCGGTCAGCGACCACGATAGGGAGAACCTTGGTGTTCCATCCCAGAAAGGAGGCACTATAGGCTATGATGAGTATTGCCCCAAACTCAGATAGACCGCGCGCCCACATGAGCACCGAACCGGAGAAAATGCTTCTCCAGGCCAGAGGTAATGAAATCCGAAAGAACGACTTCCAGGCAGAGGCACCCAACGTCCTGGCTACCTTCTCGAGCCGGACGTCCACGGATTTGAAGCCTTCCTTAGCAGCATCAATGAGAAAGGGAACACTAATAAACATCATGGCGATGACCACTCCAGAGAAGGACCTGAAGAAGCCTATACCTATACCGTTCAGAATCTTGCCGAAGAAAAAATTGCTGCCGAAGACGAACAGGAGGGCAACACCGGCGGCGGAATGAGGGATTACGATGGGTACATCTATGATTGCCTCTATGAATCTCTTCCCTCGAAATTGATGGCGTGCCAGAAGATAAGCTAGAGGAACGCCAAAGAAAAGCCCTATCAGTGTGGCTACCAGTGCCGCGGAGACAGTGAGCAGAACGGAGGAGTATATTTCGTCTTCGAGTAGAGTGTTCCACAATGTCCCTGGAGAGGAAGAAAATATTGTCTTAAGCGGAGGAGCAAAAATGAAGAGCAGCATGAATGCCCCAAGCAAGACAAAAACTATGCTCATACTATCAGGCTTCTTCCAACCGCTCATTCTAGTCATATTCTTCCCCCTTTCGGCGGCAAAGCCACAGAATCAGTACCAGCAATTCGCTTCTGAGCCCGTTTGCACTCTAATGCTCCGGAGCTTGACTGCAAGGCGATTTCGAGACCCGCAACAAGCATCTGTGGCAAGATATGCCGGGTCGTGTTGAATATTCGGGATGGCAAGAGAGAACAAAAAAACACCGTTAGGGAAACGGTGCCGTCCAGAAACCTAGCTTCATATTCCCTCCTTTCCTAGCACGGGAGGCGCAGACATTTCTATCTGTGCCCTCGAGGCTTTTCAGCCCACCGTCTGCTTGCCATGGATTCTCTTTAGGCAA
>JBKHJJ010000037.1:0-11381 GCA_046538185.1 Dehalococcoidia bacterium | reverse complement strand
GCCAAACCAGCGAGCCCCTTGGTGCCAGAGTCATTTCCCACAGGCTCAAAGATCAGGGCATCGAGCTTAGCGAACGTGCTGTCCGCTATCACCTCAAGCTAATGGATGAACGAGGGTTCACGGAGAGCATGGGAAGGGACGGAAGATTGATTACGCAGCCAGGCCTAGAAGAACTGGAAAGTGCTCTGGTCAGCGACAAGGTCGGTTTTGTGGCCTCCAAGATTGAGCTTCTAGCTTATCAAACAGAGTTTGATGTAGCTGAGCGCCGAGGCAGAGTCCCCGTCAATATTTCATTCTTCCCCAACAGGCAATTCAAGAAGGCAATAGAGACTATGAAGGGAGTTTTTCAGGCGGGGATTTGTGTTAGCGACCTTGTGGCGATAGCTCGCCAGGGTGAAGAATTGGGTGGAATAGTCGTGCCCAAAGGCAAAACAGGGCTGGCCACCGTTTGCAGCATTATAGTAAACGGCGCACTGCTTAGATGCGGTGTTCCTATGGATTCCAGATTCAGTGGCATTCTTCAAATCAAGAAACGCAAGCCTTTGCGATTCGTTGAGCTCATCCAGTATTCAGGTTCGTCTTTGGACCCTTCAGAAATATACATTACGAGTAAGATGACCCGTGTTGGACACGCGGCCGCAGAGGGAGACGGAAGAATTCTGGCCAATTTTCGAGAAATACCAGCTGCATGCCAACCGTTGGCAGAAAAGATCGTAGCTCAATTGAAAGAAGCCAGCCTGGGCGGACTCCTTATGATGGGCGATGTAAGCAAGCCAGTATGCGGGGTTCCTGTGGAACTAAACAAGGTTGGGATGATACTCATAGGTGGGCTCAATCCTGTAGCCGCCGCCGTTGAGTCCGGCATAGAAGCGGAAAACCATGCTATGAGCACCGTAATAGAATACCGAGACCTGGTTCAATTCCGGGAGCTTTGAAATGGATGTGGTAAGAGTCATACCGTGCCTGGATGTGAAGGAAGGTCGGGTAGTCAAGGGGATAAGATTTGTCGATCTGAAGGATGCCCGAGACCCCGTGGAGGCAGCGGAGGCTTATTGTCGAGAGGGAGCCGATGAACTGGTATTCCTTGATATCTTCGCCACTGTGGAGAGTAGAAAGACGCGTCTTAAATGGGTGAAGAAGTTGTGCGAAGTCGTTACAGTTCCCTTTGCGGTGGGGGGTGGTATCGCCAGCCTGGATGATATGCAGACATTGTTTGACCTTGGAGTTAGCAAGGTCTCAATTAATACGGCTGCGGTTAGAAATCCCGACCTGATAGAAGCATCCTCAAAAAGATTTGGCAAGGGAAAGCTCGTTGTTGCGATTGATGGACGAAAGAATCCCCCTGGAACTGGTCTTCCACGATTAGAAGTGGTGGTGAAAAGTGGTAGCGAACCGACAGGACTGGGCATTGTCGACTGGGCGAAGAAAGTGGAGGCACTGGGAGCCGGGGAAATCCTCCTCACCAGCAAGGATGCCGACGGTACAAAGGAGGGATATGACCTGGAAATGACCGGGGCTGTGGCTGAAGCCGTTAGAATTCCGGTCATCGCCTCTGGAGGTGCAGGCAGACTTGAGCACTTCTACCAGGGGGTAGCTATTGGCAAGGCCTCGGCTGTCCTTGCAGCTTCCGTGTTTCACTTCGGTGAGATATCTATCTGGCAAGTGAAGGATTATCTTAAAGCCAAAGGGTTAAATGTAAGAACTTAGGCGACTTGGGCAGGGCACTGAATTAGAAAGAAAACCAGCAGAGCACAAGGAGGGTAGAACAGTGAACTTGAGACGACCGAATGCAAACGAAGCAACAGGAACCGTCAACCGCTCACGGAGTGTGGTGCCTATGTCTGGGCTTTGCACGACATGCCTTGATGGGTGTACAGGACGTTGTGAGACTTGGTTGGCTTCGTTTAGGGGTCGAGAGGTCATCTATCCGGGGCCTTTCGGGGAAGTGGTTGCTGGTGCTGACAAGGACTATCCGGTCGACTACTCTCACCTCAATATCCAAGGATATGCGTGTGGAGCAGAAGGCCTGCCCCAAGGAATTGAACCTGGGCCTGATACAACGCTATTCCTTAATGTTTCGACTGAGGCCGAGTACGGTTGGGACAAGAAGGTGAAGATGCGTGTACCCATTTTCACTGGCGCGTTGGGCTCTACAGAAATAGCCCGAAGGAACTGGGAGCATTTTGCCATTGGGGCTGCTATTTCTGGTATTACGTTGGTGTGTGGTGAGAACGTGTGCGGAATCGACCCTGGACTTGAGTTGGATGGTAGTGGCAAGGTTAACAGGTCGCCGGAGATGGACCGCCGCATAGAAATCTACAGGAAATATCACGAGGGTTATGGGGAAATTCTGGTCCAGATGAATGTGGAAGACACGCGGTTTGGCGTAGCTGAGTATGTGCTGGAAAAACACGGCCTTGATACCATCGAACTGAAATGGGGACAGGGTGCAAAGTGTATCGGCGGTGAGATACAGGTTGATTCGCTTGAAAGAGCCCTGGAGCTTAAGAGAAGGGGCTACATGGTTAGCCCCGATCCAACCAATGCCGACACACAGGCAGCGTACAAAGCCGGGGCAATCAAATCATTCGAACGGCATTCACGTCTGGGTTTTGTTAGCGAGGGGACATTCCTAGCAGAGGTAACGCGTCTGCGTAAGCTTGGATTCAAGAGAATCACACTTAAGACTGGTGCCTATTCTGCAGTGGAGCTTGCCATGGCATTGCGCTATGGTTCAGAAGCCAAGCTTGACCTTATCACAATAGATGGCGCTCCTGGCGGAACGGGAATGAGTCCATGGTCGATGATGAACGAGTGGGGCATCCCGACTTTCTACCTGGAGGCTCTTGCCTATCAGTTCGCGGAGAAGCTGACCAGTAGGGGACTCAGGGTGCCGGATCTAGCCATGGCTGGGGGATTCTCTGAGGAAGCTGGAATATTCAAGGGAATTGCTATGGGCGCTCCATATGTAAAGGCCGTTTGTATGGGCAGGGCTCTCATGATTCCCGGCATCGTTGGAAAGAACATTGGGCAATGGATTAAGGACAACAGGCTGCCGAAAACGGTTTCCAAGTATGGTGACACTCCAGAGGAAATCTTTATCACCTACGATACTTTGAAAGACAAGTATGGCACAGAAATCGAGAACATACCACTCGGTGCAATTGGTATATATACACTCTGTCAGAAGATTAAGATAGGGCTGCAGCAATTGATGGCCGGTAGCAGGAACTTCAAGCTGTCCGCAGTTTCCCGTAGGGATATCATGGCCTTAACTGAGGATGCGGCAAAGATCTCGGGCATTCCTTACGTCATGGATGCTTACCGGGCAGAGGCAGAGAAGATTCTAGGTTGAAGATAGTCAATCGCATATCCCAGCCGTAGGAGAATTGTCTCCGTTTATCGGGCCCGCCCTGTGTTAGAAATGGGCATATCCTTCTGACTCGTCTTATATTGTTTGAGGAAGGAATGAGTTTACCCCGACTACGTGTTCTGGATTATAATTGATGGGAATTAAAACGATACGAATTCATCTTCGCCCGATTCCAATGGGGAGCTGGCAACCTTAGCCGGATTGGCCTGATAAGTCACGCGACTGGAGCAATCTGGAACTGAAAGACTTCTTGAAATGCTGAGAATTCAACACGAAATCAAACCTGAACGGGGCTACGAACTGCGAAAGAAGGAGCACACTAGCACCGTGCCGCGCTATTTCGTCTGGACCATCGGTTGTCAGATGAACAAGGCGGAATCCCGGAGAATAGCCGGCTACCTGGAGTCCGCAGGCTGTAGAGCAGCATCTTCGTTCTTCGATGCCGATTTGGTGGTTCTCAATACCTGTGTGGTGAGACAGAGCGCTGAGAATAGGGTTCTGGGCACTCTGGGTCTATTGAAAGGCCTGAAGAATAAGCGTGCTGATCTCCAGATACTCGTTACCGGCTGTTTTGTCGATTCTGACCTCCAGGGCCTGAAACAACGATTTCCCCAGGTCGATTTCCTGTTTAAGCCGGGGGATTATCAGGAGCTAGTCGCGTGGAGCCAAAGCCAGGGAATGGCTATTGAACAGGGATTAATCGACGCCCCTCCCTTTGACACCTCGGTAGCGCTGTCGCCATGTACACTCATGCCCATCATCCAGGGGTGCAATAATTTCTGTTCGTATTGCATTGTTCCCTATAGAAGGGGGAGGGAGGTGAGTCGCCCTCCCGATGAAATAGTCTGCGAAGCCGAGAAACTAGCCAGTCGAGGCACGAAAGAGGTAACCTTGCTGGGACAGAACGTTGATTCCTACGGACATGACTTGCCTGGACGTCCTGACCTGGCTGATTTACTGACGGAACTAAGCAAGATTGATGGGATGGAGAGAATTCGCTTTCTGACAAATCACCCCAAGGATATAAGCATCAAGCTCCTTGACACGATGGCTTTCGCAGAGAAGGTCTGTGAGCATCTGGAGCTCCCCGTTCAGGCTGGCGATGACGACATATTGAGGGCAATGCGGCGAGGATACGGCGTGGAGCAGTACAAGGGACTGGTTGATATCATTCGCAGCAGGATTCCTCAAGTGTCTCTCAGCACTGATATAATCGTTGGCTTCCCTGGAGAGACCGAACCGAAATTCGAACACACATTCTCCCTGCTGGAAGAGATGAGATTTGATGTCGTTCATGTCGCAGCGTATTCTCCCCGACCCGATACGATTGCCTGGCGGGAATACCCCGATGACGTTCCCTCGGAAGCTAAGAAGGAAAGGCTACACAGAATTGAATCATTGCAGGCGCGCATAGCCACCGAGATAAATTCGCAGCTCCAGGGCAAGCTGGTAAAGGTACTGGTGGAGGGGAAGAAGAAAGGGAAGTGGTTTGGGCGTACTAGAAGTGATAAACTAGTATTCTTTGAGGACGCTGGCGACTGGTTGGGCCAACTGGCCACAATCCAGATTGAGAAGACGAGCCCCTGGTCACTGGGGGGCCGGACAAAGAAATAAATATTTAAAGGAGGGCACATGTTAGAAAGCTGGGGAATGATCATCATTTTGATAGCGCTTTTTGCCCTGATGTATTTCTTCATGATCAGGCCGAGACAGAAGCAGCAAAAAGAACAGCAAGAAATGAAAGAGCATCTCAGGGTAGGGGATAAGGTGATTACTGCCGGCGGGATCTACGGGGAAATTGAAAGGCTGGGAGAAGATACTGTGGTTCTCAGAGTGGAATCAGGAGCGACGATAAAGGTTGCTAAAAACAGTGTTCTAGGCAAACAAGAAGTCGAGGAGCCCAGCAAGGGAGTATTCTGAAGTCAGGCTTCTGTCCGACGAGCCCGCGTGCATCCGAAACAAAAAGACAGAGCCTCACAAAGACTGGAAAGAGGACGGTAGAGTTCAAAACGAGGTCAAGGGGCAGGTGGTTGTTTTCGGGGGTTTCCACTTCCTAGCAGAAGCAACGGCTATACTTGATCTCTATTTCCTGGTATATCTTTCGCATCGCGAGACTGGCAGTTGTTTCGCGTCGGGTTCGGAGAGACAACAGACGGTGCGCTAAATGAATCGTTACGATTATATCATGGTGGGCAGTGGAATCGCCGGGCTTTATACTGCATTACTTGCTATAGAACACGGCAGCGTCCTCATCCTGACCAAGGGAAGCATAGATGACTGCAACACCAGGTACGCTCAAGGAGGCATTGCTGCAGCTATGGGTAAGGATGACTCGCCCGAGCTTCATTTCAGGGATACAATTGCGGCAGGAGACGGCCTGTGTGATCCCGAGGCAGTGCGTATCCTGGTTGATGAGGCTGCTGATTGCATTGCCGATCTGATCAAGTTTGGAGTGCCCTTTGACACTCTGAACGGTGAAATTACTTTGACCAGGGAGGCGGCTCATAGCGTGCCGCGTATTATGCACGCTGGCGGAGACGCCACCGGGGAGCATATCGAGGTCACCTTAAGTCGCCGGGTACGCTCGAGTGCTATCAACGTGCTGGAAGATTGTCTGGCTAGCGAGATCCTGGTGCACAATGGCAAGGTGAGTGGCGTGAGGTATCTCGACTGCCGGACCGGCTCTGTTGAAGAGTGTGGTTGTCGCTTTCTCATCCTGGCTACCGGTGGTGTGGGTCGATTGTTCAAATACACTACTAACTCCGACGTGGTAACCGGCGACGGAATAGCTCTGGCCTTTGAAGCTGGCGCCGAGATAAGCGATATCGAATTCTTCCAATTTCATCCCAGTGTTCTTCGCCTGCCAGGCGTAGCTCCGTTCCTCATCTCCGAGGCAGTCAGAGGGGAGGGGGGCATACTCAGAAATGTGGAAGGCCGTCGGTTCATGCCGGACTATGTTGCTGAGGCGGAGCTGGCACCCAGAGACGTAGTGGCCCGCAGCGTCGTCTATGAAATGAAGAAGACTCACAGCGATAGAGTGTTTCTGGATGTCACCCATTTGTCGCCTCGACTGCTTACTACTCGATTTCCCCACATATATCGCTTCTGTCGAGACCATGGGCTGGATATCACCAAAGGGCTTATTCCCGTAGCCCCGGCCGGTCACTATCTTATGGGGGGGGTGAAGGTCAACAGCTGCGGAGAGACAAATATCGGGGGGTTGTTTGCTGTCGGTGAGACTGCCTGCACCGGCGTACACGGTGCCAATAGACTGGCATCAAATTCGCTACTCGAGTCGGTCGTTTTCAGCAAGAGGTTGGTGCGAAGGACCGGGTCGGTCGTCGCGTCGTCCGAGAATCGTCAGCCGTCAGCCTCCAGCAATCTATACTCGCTGCCTCAACGCGAGCCATCATCCTCTGTCCCGCCGCTTAACCTACCCAACTTGCAGTCTCTTATGTGGGATAGAGTGGGAATCGTTCGTTCCGGTGAAGGACTCGAGCAGGCAGCAAGCGTTTTGGCCGCCTGGCAGAGCTGTCTGCCTCAACCGAGCGATCGGCCGTCTTATGAGCTGTATAATCTTATACTGTCTGCTCGGCTCATGACTGAGGCTGCTCTTCTTCGCGAAGAAAGTCGTGGCGCTCACTTCCGCACTGATTTCCCCCGGGCCCTGCCAGAATGGCAGCGACACATAGTCTTCAGGAAAGATACCACTAATGAGAGTCCAGCTTGAAGGAATTATCAACCGCGCCCTGGCCGAGGATGTCGGTGAGGGTGACGTCACCACCGAGGCGTTGATAGCGGGCGAACAGCAAGGAGCTGGCATTATTGTGGCTAAACAGGAAGGCATTCTGGCTGGTATAGAGGTAGCGAAGCAGGTTTTCCTTCGGGTTGACCCGCGATTGAGCTTTGAGACTTTCTTAGAGGATGGGGCCAGGGTTAAGCCACACAGCACAATTGCCAGAGTGACAGGGAATATTACCAGCATTCTCAAAGCAGAGCGGGTGGCCTTGAATTTCCTGCAGCGGCTGAGCGGCATCGCTTCGCAGACGAATCGTTATGTGAAAACCGTCCGGGGCTTGCGGGTCCGCATTATGGATACCAGAAAGACAACGCCGGGCTTGAGGGTTCTGGAAAAGTATGCCGTCAGGGTAGGCGGCGGTCACAATCACCGTATGAGTTTGTCCGATGGCATACTCATTAAGGATAACCATCTGGCGGCCCTACGCAGCCAGGGATTGGGTATCAGGGAGACTGTAGCCAGGGCAAGGGAAGAAGCTCGAGTATCACTGCGAGGAGTGAAGGGACGAAGTCGGCTCCAAGATAGGCGGATGCAGGTGGAGGTGGAGGTAAGGACTATGTCCGAAGCTCTGGAAGCTGTTGAAGCCGGGGCAGATATAGTCATGCTTGATAATATGCAGCTGGAGGATATGCGTAAGGCAGTGGAGTCCATTCACGGCCGTGCTTTGGTTGAAGCCTCCGGCGGGATTACGCTGGAGAATGTTCGGGCTGTAGCTGAAACCGGCGTTGATTTGATTTCAATCGGCGCCCTTACTCACTCTGTCAAGGCTTTGGATATCAGTCTAGAGTTCGAGATAACCGGCAAATAAGGTTAAATCTCGTAATTCTCAAAAGACAAGTCCAGCGCCGCTTGCGATAACTCTCGCGTGTAGGCATGTCCAGGCGCAGTGAAAATTCTTGTGGCAGGCCCTTGTTCTACGATCTTGCCATCCTTCATTACTGCTATCCTATCACTGATTTTTCTCGCAACCGCAATGTCATGAGTTATGAACAGCAGGCTTAGTCCTCGTTGCTCTTGTAGTCTGAGTAGCAACTTCAGAATCTTGGCTTGCAGGCTGGAATCCAAAAAGGCCACAGGCTCATCAGCAATGAGCAACCTGGGCTCCAGAACTAGAGCCCTTGCAATAGTCACTCTCTGCATTTCCCCACCGCTGAGGTGGTGCGGATATTCGTTCAGGAAAGTCTCGGAATCAGGCAATTCAACTTCCCTCAAGACCTGTCTGGCTATGCGGTCTCGCTCGTCCTTCGTTCCAATCTCCTGAACGTCCAACGATTCTCTCACTAACTCCAGAACGGACAGGCGATGGCTCAACGATTCTCCGGGGTTCTGGAAAATCATCTGCACCTGCCGGTAGAAGTCCTTTCCTCTATTACCCACGAGGCTATCCTCGAGATAGATTTCACCTTCGGTAGGCTTGATAAGCCCCATAATTAGCTTTGCCATAGTAGTTTTGCCCGAGCCACTTTCACCCACTAATGCGAGTGTTTCACCCCCCTCAATGTCTATGTTGACTGCATTCACGGCCAAGAGCGATCCAAAACGTTTGCTCAGATTTCTGGTTGATAGTAAAGGAATTATTCCTCCCCGATGACAGGCAATATGCCTTCCCTGGACTAACCTGAGGGGAGGTACTTCCTTTCGACAGATTTCAATGGCTTGAGTGCAACGAGGATGGAAGGCGCATCCACTCACTGCGCGGTTCATAAAGCCTTTTATTCCCTGTAGATCTTTTCCTGTCATCATATCAGGATAAGATCGAATTAGGCCCCTGGTATATGGGTGCCTCGGCCGAGAAAGAACCTCACGCGTCGAACCGAGTTCCACAATGCTGCCTGCGTATAGAATGGCAACTTTGTCAACGAGTTTGGCTGCGGTAGAGATGTCATGAGTAGTTACGATGAAGCTACAGTCTTGATTGATGCGCTTAAGTAATCCAATGATCTCAGCCCGGGCTGGAGCGTCTAAGGAAGATATCGGTTCATCAAGGATTAGAAGCTCCGGCTGATTAGCCGAGGCTATGGCAAGCAAAACCCTTTGCTGTTCCCCTCCGCTCAATTGGTGAGGGTAGGCAGAAAACCGGTTGGCTGGAATCCCAAAGTCAGTTAGCAACATTGATGCCCGCTTTTTGGCTTCTCGTCGATCCTTCAATTCATGCCGTGTTATAGGCTCGGTTACTTGATGCAGAATAGTATGGACTGGGTTTAGCGTGTTGTTGGCATTTTGGGGTGCCCAGGCGATCCGATTGCCTCTTAGTTCGTTGATTGCCTCCTCAGGAAGGGAAAGTAAGTCTAGCCCATCAAACAAGATTCTTCCTTTGACGCTACCATCGACTAGCCGCATCAGGCTCAAGGCAAGGGTGGTCTTCCCAGCACCGGACTCACCAATGATCGCCAAAGATTCCCCGTCTTGGAGCTCGAGGTCAATTCCATTGAGGATTTTCTTTTCACCGTAATTCACTTGTAGGGATTCCAGCTTAAGCATTTGCTTCCCTCCTCAATCTCGGGTCCAAAGCTCCCTCCAGAGTGTGACCAATGCCGGTGACTGCAAGGATGGTTAGAGATAAAGCTACTCCAGGCGGTATCAACCACCATCGCCACACGTCAAGGTAAGAAAAATCAAGGGCCTCGTGCATCATCATGCCCCAGCTGACGGTCGTTGGGTCAACTATGCCAAGAAAACCCAGCCCGGCTTCCATGAAAACTGCCCTTCTGACGCCGTAAATAAACCCCATCAGTAAAATAGGAACGAGGTCAGGTATAATATGTCGGAATATCAGATATAGATTGCTGGCCCCAAAAGATCGGGCCGCTGAAATGTGCCCCAATTCCTTCAGGGAAAGAGCTTGAGCTCGTATCGTTCTGGCTCCACCCTGCCAACCTAACAATGCAAGGAGCAAAATCAGTATCGCGATGCTAGGCTTCAGATATGCCGCTACCAAGATGATGATAATAATGGCGGGGATAACAATGAAGGCATCTACAATCCTCATAACTATCTTGTCGTATAAGCCACCCACCAGAGCTGCGGAAGTGCCGATAATAGCACTCAACAGGATAGCTAGAAGGGCTGCTGAAAAACCAACCAGCAGGGAAGTCCGGGCGCCGTAGATGAGCTGGCTAAGGATATCCTGCCCCACGTAGTTTGTGCCCAGCCAGTGGTTGAAAGAGGGAGGCTCAAAAGCGAAGGGAGTCTGGATAAGCGGCTCGTATGGTGTCAGCAAAGGACCGAACATGGCTATTATCAGTAGAAGCAAGAGCATGCCTATTCCAAACATAGCAAACTTGCTGTGTCTTATTTCTTGTTTGGGATTAATGTGCATAACGAATCCTCGGGTCAAGCCTGGAATAACTCAAATCCACCAGGAAATTAGCTATGAGGACGAAAACAGCCACAACCAGAAGCACACCTTGAATAACGGGATAATCTCGGGCCAGCAATGCTTCATAGGTCAGGTATCCTAGCCCGGGGTAAGCGAACACTATCTCGATAAAAATGACGCCTGAAATCATCCGGCCCAGCTGTATGCCCGTTTGAGTAATTACTGGAAGCAAGGCATTTCTCCCGGCATGCTGGTACCTTACTGCCTGATCAGTTATTCCTTTGGCTTTCGCCGTGAGTATGTAGGGATTTTTCAGCACAGTCACCATAGTATTTCTGGTCAGCAGATAACTTGCCCCGATATGGCACAAAGTCAAGGCAGTTAGCGGCAAGAAGAGATGATGAAGGACGTCCAGCACTAGGGCAGCTCCGGACAGGCCCGAGTAAGGAGTAATTGCCCCCGATAACGGGAAAATTCCCAGGGTCACGCCAAACCCGATGAGGAGCAACATTCCCAGGAAGAAATCGGGAAAGCCGCTGATTGTCATAAGGCCGGTGAGCAGAGATTTGTCCCGACGGCTGCCTCGTCTCCAGCCTGACTCGATGCCGAGAGCAATGCCTGAAAGCGTGGAGATGATAAGTGCCGTGCCTACCAGTAGCAATGTCCAGGGTAGTCTCCCCAGGACTATCGACGATACTGGCGCCTTGTAATAGTAGGAATAACCCACGTCTCCTTGAACCAGCGCCAGCAAATAAGCACCGAACTGCTGCCACAGAGGTTGGTCCAAGGCAAAGCGCTCTATGAGATGGGCCTTGAGCTCCGGCGTCATGGCAACCAGTGCCTCGTTGCCGTAGATTGCCATGAGCGGATCTCCAGGCATCATCCTGGGC
>JBKHJJ010000036.1:0-11473 GCA_046538185.1 Dehalococcoidia bacterium | reverse complement strand
CTTCCTTGAGCTCGCGTACTGGAGCCCGGGCTTTGCCCGCTTCCCTGGCTTCCTGTTCTAGAATCCGGGCTCTGCTCTTTTCCTTGAGCTTCCTTTGGCGCCGGCGATGCTTCAGCGCAGCTACTCGCTTTTTCTTGTACATGTCTTTTGCGTTAAGCCTGAGTTGCTGGAATCATTGTACCACATTGTGGGAAAGTGCAGAAGGATATTTGAGCCCTGAATATGTAAGTGCTAGAATTCTGTCCAGATTTGTGGAGAGGTATAACTTTGCCCGATCGTGCTACCGGAGGGTCAAATGAAAAGAATATATCTTGATTATGCTGCCACGACGCCAGCTCGCCCAGAGGTGGTGACGACTATGACGCCGTACTTTACCGAAGCCTCTGGCAACCCTTCCAGTATCTATTCCTACGGACAGGAGGCAAGAGGGGCCGTGGAAGAGGCAAGGACCCGGGTGGCGCAACTTATCGGAGCCCGCAGCGAGGAGATCATATTTACCAGCGGAGGGACAGAGTCAGATAACCATGCCCTGAAGGGCGTTGCCTACGCCAATGAAGATAAGGGCGGTCATATCATCACTACATCCATTGAACACCATGCGGTTATGCAGGTGTGCAAGTTTCTGGAGAGAAGGGGCATCAACATAACCTGGCTGCCCGTCGATAAATACGGCCTGGTTGACCCCGAAGATGTCAGGAAAGCGCTCACCGACAAAACAGTCCTGATCTCAGTTATGCACGCCAACAACCAGATAGGCACTGTAGAGCCCGTGGAAGAAATAGGCAAAATTGCCAGGGAGGCAGGAGCGTACTTCCACACCGACGCGGTGCAGACTGTGGGACATATTCCGGTGAACGTCGATAAGCTTAACGTGGACTTGCTGGCCATCTCAGCGCATAAGTTGTATGGACCGAAAGGGGTGGGGGCGCTGTACGTGAGGAAGGGTACCAAGTTGGTGCCATTTATCCATGGAGGTGAGCAGGAAAAGAGACGCAGGGCAGGTACGGAAAACGTGCCCGGTATCGTGGGCTTCGGCAAAGCGATGGAGCTTGCCAGGCAGGAGATGGACGAAGAAGCAGAACGGCTGACCCACCTGCGGGACAAGCTGATTAGAGAGCTCATGGAGAAGATCGACGACATCAGGTTGAACGGTCACCCCACGAGAAGGCTGCCCAACAACGTCAACATAAGCGTCGATTTTGTGGAGGGAGAATCTATGCTCCTGAATCTCGACCTGGAGGGCATCTGTGCTTCCACCGGCTCAGCCTGTAGCTCAGCCAGCCTTGAGCCGTCCCACGTTCTTCTGGCCCTCGGGATGCCCCCAGAGCAGGCTCACGGCTCGCTCAGATTGACACTGGGGCGAGGAAATAACGAGGCGGACATAGAACGCGTGCTGGAGGTCCTGCCGGGAATTGTCGCCAAGCTCAGAGCTATGTCGCCGCTTTCCAGGCCTCGAACACAGGAGTGAAACAAATGACTGATCCCTGGTCACAGTACAGCGAAAAGGTAATGGACCACTTCAAGAACCCGCGGAATGTCGGGGAGATGAAGAACCCCGACGGCGTCGGGCATGTCGGCAATCCCATCTGCGGCGACATTATGGAGCTTTACATCAGGGTAAAGGACGGTATCATCGAGGACGCCAAGTTCCGGACCTTCGGCTGTGGAGCGGCTATTGCCACCAGCTCCATGGTTACCGAGATAGTTAAGGGGAAGAGCATCGAAGAAGCGCTGAAGATCTCCAACCGGGCGGTCGTTGAAGCCCTGGGCGGCCTGCCGGCGGTCAAGATGCACTGCTCGGTCCTGGCCGAGGAAGCCCTCAAGGCGGCGATCGATGACTACAATTCAAGGACAAAAGGTGAGAAGAAAGCAACCTAGACAGGGATTCGTGGACGGACTGTGTCTCTCGATCGATGATCCAGGTTGCCCCGATATCCGCCTATCACCTTAGTCCAGAGGTCGGACCTTCACCGCCTACCCTGACCAGTCCTGGCAGTTCTTGAGCAATCCCGTCGAGGAAAATCATGAAGAGAGTACTGGTAGCTATGAGCGGCGGACTGGACTCTTCTGTTGCGGCCGCTCTTCTCAAGGAGCAGGGATATACAGTCATCGGCGCGACCATGACGATACGGGGCGGAGAGATCGTCCCGGTAGACGCAGGACACCGTGGATGCTACGGGCCGGAGAAGGAAAGGGACATAGAGGATGCCCGCAGGGTTGCCGAAGTGCTGGGGATCCCTTTTCATGTTCTTGATTTGAAGAAGGAATTCAAGTCGCAGGTCCTGGATTATTCCCGCCGCGAGTATCTGTCAGGCAGAACTCCCAATCCATGCATAAGATGCAACCGCGAGGTCAAGTTCGACGCCCTGGGCGAAAAGGCCCGCGATAACGGAATCGAGTTCGATTATTTCGCCACCGGTCATTATGCTCGCGTTGAATATGATGAAAAGCATCATCGTCACCTCCTCAAGAAGGCCAGAGACCCGATCAAAGACCAGTCTTACTTCCTTTTCTCACTCAGTCAGAAACAGCTTGGCCTCTCTCTGTTCCCCGTGGGGGATCACACCAAGGAAGAAGTGAGAGAGATGGCTTCTCGCCTCGGGCTTAATGTCAACCACAAGCAGGAAAGTCAGGACTTCATTGCCGCCGGTTACGGCTCTCTTATGAAAGATGGAGTACGGCCGGGGCCGATAGTGGACAGGCAGGGGAATGTGCTTGGACGACATGAGGGAATTCCCTTCTATACCATCGGACAGCGCAAAAGGCTTGGCATCTCGGCTCAAGAGCCACTGTATGTTGTCGGTATCGATGCCGAGAGGAACACCATCATTGCAGGCTGCAGAGAGGAATTGTACCACGATGAGCTTACAGCTTCCGGCCTGAACTGGATAGCAGACAGGCCAACCCGGCCTATCAAAGCAAAGGCCAAGATAAGGTATCTTCACAGGGAAGCCGAAGCGATCATCACGCCGCTGGATGAGGACAGAGTTTCCGTCAGGTTCGAACAGCCGCAGATGGCAATCACTCCGGGTCAGGCAGTGGTCTTCTATGGCGACGAAGCGGTGATAGGAGGGGGAACGATAGAGACTCTGCGGCGGTGAACACAGGTGCGCGCCTTTTGCGGGAGGCTCGCTTCTTTACTGATAGACTTTGACCATCGGGTCCCTCGAGGGCAGCGACAAACCGGGTTGCCGTTTACTCAATAGTGGTCTATAAATGTAGCGTAAGGGCTTACCTCATACCCGATAACACCGAGGGTCACCAGGCAATGCCCGAAATAGAGCGGAAGATCGAAATGAGGTAGCCCGTATGACGTCAGGAAGAACTACGGGCGTGGAGGTAAGTAGTTGGCGATCGAGTACTTAATAGTATTCAAGGATTACCTCATCGAGATATTGCCCTATCTGGCAATAGGGTTTTTTATCAGTGGCCTGATTCACGAATTCGCGCCTGCGCAGTGGGTGGAGAGGCACCTTGGCAGCAGCGGCATAAAGCCGCTGCTCTACGCAACTCTGGCGGGGACGGTGCTGCCTATCTGCTGTTTTGGCGTCCTGCCGGTGGCGGTTAGCCTGCGCCAGAAAGGGGCCAGGCTGGGACCGGTGCTGTCCTTCCTGGTAGCAACGCCGGCAACTTCCGTTTCCGCCCTCCTGGTTAGCTACGGGCTCCTGGGGCTCAAGTTCACTGTATTCATCTTCTTTGCCGTGATAGTCATGGGGTTGGTCATGGGCCTGGCGGGAAACAGGTTCGAGGCCAGAGCCAGGGCCCCCGGCCCTGCAGCAGAGCAGGCTATCGACCCGGTCTGCGGGATGAATGTCGAGGTAGGGAAAGCCAACCGGGCAGAATATTGCGGGAAGTTCTATTACTTCTGCTGTCCCCACTGCCAGCAGGCTTTCAAAGACAGGCCGGAGGAATATATAGAAGGCTATTCCACGAATATCGCCCACCGTATGAAGCACGTGTTGAGATATGCCTTCGTGGATATGGTCAAGGAGATCGGGCCGGAGCTGCTTCTGGGCCTGGCGCTGGCGGCTCTGGTTGCGGCGATTACTCCGGTTGGGAGATTTGTCGGAGCCTATTTCGCAGGCGGGCTGGGATACCTTTTCAGTCTTGGCTTTGGCCTTGTCATGTATATCTGCTCCACAGCCAGCGTTCCCCTGGTCCACGCCTTCGTTTCGCAGGGAATGAACGCCGGTGCGGGAATGGTTCTGTTATTGGCGGGGCCGATTACCAGCTGGGGCACCATCCTGGTCCTGAGAAAGGGATTCGGCGGCAGGATTCTGGCTATTTATCTGGCCGTCGTCAGTGTGATGTCTCTGGCGCTGGGTTACATCTTTTCGCTGATATAGCACGTCAAATCAGGATGTGAAAGCCATCGGTTAATCGTGTATAATTACCGCCCTGATTGCGCGTGGGCTGACGATAACCTGATTCTCGGACCATTCCGCAACATACCCAGAGGAGCCCAGCAGGTTGAAAGACAAGGGAAGGCATGTTTTGTCAGAGAACGATCTGGCCAGGTACGAACGCCAGATTCTATATCCTGACTTCGGCCGTAGGGGTCAGGAAAAGCTCAAGCGGTCCCATGTAGTGGTAGCCGGACTCGGCGGACTGGGATGCTCTGCCTCTCTACATCTTGCCTCTACCGGCGTAGGCCATATCACCCTGGTAGACAATGACCGCGTCGAACTCTCTAACTTGAATCGCCAGGTCCTGCACTACGAGGAAGATATAGGTGAGAAGAAGCCCTTTTCCGCAGCACGAAAGCTGGCAGAATTGAATTCATCTATAGAATTCACCCCGGCGTTCGAAAAGATTACCGAATGCAACGCCGAAGAGATTATCAAAGGAGCAGATTTGGTGATAGATGGGATGGATAATCTCGAGACCAGGTTCGTTCTCAACAAGGCGTGTGTTGCCCGGAGAATACCCTTAATCCATGGGGCTATTCACGGACTCCTGGGCCAGATCACCACCATAATCCCGGGGAAGACCCCCTGCCTCGCCTGCATTCTCCCTGAAGTCGCACCTAGAAAGGCATTATTCCCCGTCTTCAGCGTCACCCCGGGCGTGATAGCCGTCTTGCAGGTGACGGAAGCAATCAAACTCCTTGCCGAGTTCGGCTCTTTGCTGACAGGAAAGATGCTGTATTTCAACGGCGAGACGATGGATTTCACCTGCCGTAACCTTGTAAGAAACCCGAATTGCAGGGTCTGCGGGACGAAGGAAGTCCAGAAATGACTATCACGGTGAGGCTTCATCCTCTGCTACAAAAACTTGCTGGAGGGTGCGAAGCAGTTGAAGTGACCGGTCGTACCACCGGTGAATGCCTTGAACAAGTGGAAGGTCATTTCCCCGATGTCAGGCGACTGATTCGGGATAAGCGAGGTCAGCTACGTCGTTATTGCGAGATTCTGGTTAACTCCGAGTCGGCCAATACTGGGGGATTAGGTACCCTGGTAAGAGATGGAGACCAGATCGATATTGTGGTCCTCATTACCGGTGGGTAATAATAAGTCGGTACTATGAGTAGAAGGGCCGGCGTTTTCGCCCTGCGGCGCAGCCGGACAGGCAACTGCGACGTGCGTAGTGCGGCATAATCGGTGGGTTGCTTCGTGGCAGGCTTGCTAAGGCCCGAGACCAGATGAAGATAGAAAAGTATGGATAATCAGACAGAGAAGTTCTCCATATTCAGGTTTGACGAAAAAGGCAGTGGTAACGCCGAAGGGGTGGTTGCCAGGGAATTTCCCCTCACCATCGTCTTGAATGACCAAGAACTGGTAACCCTGCTCTGCTTTCCCACGGACCTGACCTACCTGACTGTTGGCTTTCTGTTTTCTGAAGGTCTGCTCAAGGCTAAGGATGAAATAAAGAACATCCTGGTCGATGGCGAAAGGGGGGTGGTGCGGGTGGAGACCATCGACGACAAGGCGGTCAGCCAGGACATCCTGTTCAAGCGCTTCATATCTTCCGGATGTGGGAGAGGAGCTTCCTTCTACAGCTCCGCTGACGCTACCAGCCAGAAAGTCGAATCACAAATGGAAATGTCGGCCGCGGAAGTCCTTGACCTGGCAAAAAGGTTCCAGCGTAGCTCCAGCGTCTATCTGGCAACACACGGCGTCCACAGCGCTGCCTTATGTGACAGGCAGACTATTCTGGTTTTTAGCGAAGACATAGGCAGGCACAACGCCATTGACAAGATTTTTGGCAGGTGCATTCTGGAGGATATATCCACTGAGGGCCGGGCTGTGATAACCACCGGCAGGGTCTCCTCAGAGATATTGCACAAGGTGGCCAAAAGAGGCATCCCCATAATCATATCCATATCTGCGCCGACCAATCTGGGCGTGAGGATTGCCGATACCCTGAACATCACGCTAGTCACCTCAGTACGGGGAAAGAGCATGAACGTCTACACAGCTCCACGGAGGATAATCCATGATGGAAGATAGAGATGCAGAACTAATTGCCCGAATAGACACTCTAAGGAAAAAAAGAAAAGCCATCATCCTTGCGCACAACTACCAACTGGGTGAGGTCCAGGATATTGCTGACTTCGTTGGCGATTCCCTGGAATTGAGCCAGAAGGCTGCCAAGACCGATGCCAGCGTAATCGTGTTCTGTGGGGTTCACTTCATGGCGGAAACAGCTTCTATTCTTTGCCCTGACAAGGTGGTCCTGCTTCCGGATAGGGACGCCGGGTGTCTGATGGCGGATATGATTACTGCTGAACGCTTGCGGGAGAAGAAGAAGGAACATCCTCAGGCGGTGGTAGTCTGCTACGTTAACACCACAGCCGACGTCAAGGCAGAATCAGATATTTGCTGCACCTCCGCCAATGCGGTGCAGATCGTACAGAGTCTGGATGCCCAGGAGATATTGTTTGTGCCTGACCAGTATCTGGGGCACTATGTCTCCACCAAGACAGGCAAGAAGATGATTCTCTGGCCCGGCTTCTGCCCTACACATGTCAGGATCAGGCCGGAGATGATAAAGCGATTGAAGCAGGAGTATCCCCAGGCCAAGGTAGTAGTCCATCCAGAGTGCATACCCGAGACAATCGCCCTGGCCGACGAAGTGCTCAGTACCGGCGGGATGTGCAGATATGCCCGGAGAGACGAGGTTAGAGAGATGCTAGTTGGCACAGAGATAGGGATAATACACCGCCTCAGAAAAGAGAATCCCGGCAAGAGGTTCATTCCTATTTCCGAGCAGGCAATCTGTCCCCACATGAAGTTGATTACGCTGGACAAAGTCTTGTGGTCTCTGGAACAGATGAGTCCCGAGGTGAAGGTCCCGGAGGAAATTCGTCCCAGGGCAAAAGCAGCGGTGGACAGGATGCTCGAGGTAAGCGAGAAACCGTGAAAGAAGCGAACCACATAGTCGTCCTTATTACTACCGGCGGAGAAGAAGAAGCTCGCAAGCTTGGGGAGCTACTGGTGGACCGCAAGAAGGCCGCCTGCGTAAGTATTGTGCAGCGGGTGGATTCGCTTTTCCGGTGGGATGACCGGATTGAGTCCGCTCAGGAGAGCCTCATGCTTGTCAAGACCAAAGCATCGCTCTTTCCCGAAATAGTCGAGCTTGTAAAGACAATACACAGCTACGAAGTGCCCGAAATCATCGCTCTGCCTATCGTTGCCGGCAGTGAAGACTACCTCAAATGGCTGGACATTGCTTGCCGCTAAGGGTATACTAGCTCGCACGTGTCAGAAGCTGCCACTCAACTAGCCAAAGGGAGACCAACCAAAAATGGATGAAATTACTATTTCTCGCGCCATCGTCGAAACCTACATGAAAGACTTCATGGACGCAATGGAGGTGGACGTTGCTATAGCTGGAGCAGGTCCCTCGGGGTTGGTCACTGCCTACTGTCTGGCGAAAGAGGGAATAAAAGTCGCCGTATTTGAAAGGCAGCTTCGTGTCGGCGGCGGCATGCCCGGTGGAGGGATGATGTTCAATCGCATTGTCGTCCAGACAGAGGGCAAACGAATATTGGACGAATTCGCGATTTCGGCCCATGAGTATGCGAAGGGCTATTATGTTGCTGACTCGTTGGAGACTACCTCCAGTATTTGCACAGCGGCAATGAAAGCAGGGGCAAGGATTTTCAATTTGATCAGCGTGGAAGACGTGATGATCCGGGAAGACGACAGGATAACCGGGCTTGTTCTGAACTGGAGCGCTGTTTGCTGGGCGAAGCTTCACGTGGACCCTCTGACCGCAAGGTGCAAGGTGGCTGTAGATGCCACCGGACATGACGCCGAAGTCTGCAATATCGTGGTAAGGAGGATGGGTCCAAAGCTCAGAACAAATACCGGAGGGGTGATAGGGGAGAAACCAATGTGGGCTGAGAGAGCAGAAGAAGAAATAGTGCGGAACACCAGAGAAGTCTATCCCGGACTGGTGGTTGCCGGTATGACAGCGAACGCCGTTTTTGGCTACCCGAGGATGGGGCCCATATTCGGGGGCATGCTCTTATCAGGTGAGAAGGCCGCCCAGACAGCGAAGGAATTACTCAGGCAAGGCTGAATTTGTCATGACCAAGACGATAGCCGAAATCAACGAGAGGATCAGAAAAGGCAAGGCCGTGGTGGTGACCGCCGAAGAAGTGATTAGCGTCGCTCGGGAAAAAGGCGTAAGCAGGGCGGCCAGGGAAATAGATGTTGTCACCACCGGTACCTTCAGTCCTATGTGCGGATCCGGTGCTTTCTTCAATGTCGGACATTCCACGCCAAGAATAAAACTCGGCGGCGGCAAGGTCTACCTTAACGATGTGCCTGTCTATACCGGCATAGCCGCTGTCGATTTCTTCCTGGGGGTAACCGCCATTGCCGATGATGATCCCAAGAACAAATTCTACCCCGGGGAATTCAATTACGGTGGCGGACATGTAATCCAGGAACTGGTAGCAGGGAAAGATGTAGCACTCACCGCCAGTGCCTATGGGACTGACTGCTACCCCAGGAAGAAGCTGGAGACCTTGATCAACCTTAGGGACATCAATGAGGCAATCCTGTTCAACGTCAGAAATGCCTACCAGAACTATAATGTGGCGGTGAACCTCTCCGATAAGGTCCGGTACACCTATATGGGAGTGCTCAAGCCGAATCTAGGAAATGCTAATTACTGTACGGCGGGGCAGCTTTCACCACTCTTCAATGACCCTTACTATAAGACCATAGGTATCGGGACACAGATCTTTTTGGGCGGTGGTACAGGTTATGTAGCCTGGCATGGCACGCAGCACAATCCGGCTGCGCTGAGGGGAGATAACGGTGTGCCGCGGCGGGGGGCAGGAACGCTGGCCGTAATCGGTGATCTGAAACAGATGAAGCCCGAGTGGCTGGTAGGAACAAGCATGCTCGGCTACGGCTGCACACTGACCGTGGGCATTGGTATCCCGATACCCGTACTTTCCGAGGAGATACTGCGCTATACAATGGTAAGCGATACGGACATTCTGGCCCCCGTCGTGGACTATTCCGAGGCCTATGCCGAGATGAGTCCGGATATTCTGGGGGAAGTTAGCTATGCCGAACTGAAGAGCGGTTTCATAAAGGTTCAGGGCAAAGACGTCCCGACGGCTTCTTTGTCCAGCTATCCTAAGGCGGTGGAGATTGCCGGTGTCTTGAAGAACTGGATAGAGAAGGGCGAATTTCTGCTTACCGAGCCAGTGGCTCCGTTGCCTGGAGTAGAGTCGGGCATAACCTTCAAGCCGCTCAAGGAAAGACCCATAACGGATTAACAAGAGAAATGAACGTCTCCAGAAGAATAGTGCTTCACTTCCCTCCCAATGTAACAGGGCAGCCGGTTGTCTATCGTCTGGTTAAGGACTTTGGCCTTACCTTCAATATCCTCAAGGCTTCCGTAGGACCGGGACAAGAAGGACTGCTGGTGATGGAGCTGAGCGGTGACCAACAGGACTACAACAAGGGCGTGCAGTACCTAGCCGAGTCCGGGGTAGAAATCCAATCCTTAAGCCAGGACGTTGTCCGTGACGAATCCCGGTGTACGCATTGCGGGGCCTGCATCACCATTTGTCCCACCGAGGCTTTTTCGCTAGAGCCAGGAACCAGGAAAGTGCTCTTTGACCACAATAAGTGTGTTGTCTGCGGATTGTGTGTTAAGGCTTGTCCTCCCCATGCGATGATATTGTATTTCTGACCGGGACACTGCTCTACTTCGAGCTGCGGGGCTGGCAATGACCGAAGGTCCCAGCTCCGTGAAGAGAGTGATCCATGCATGAGCCACGTTTCTACCGCCACCGGATCAAGGACAGTGACCTGGTTTCTTTTGAAGTAGCAGTAAAGCAGACGAACCTGTACGTCCGCTCGCGACGAAATCTAAGAAACAAAGCACTCAACTCTGTACTGAAGCACCGCAGTTCACTGGAAGCGTACATTGAGCACCACCCTCTTTTCCTGACTACACTGGACAGCTATCAAGCTGAAGCTGAAGCACCAGCCATAGTCAAAGATATGGCCAGGGTGTCTCAGCTAGCGGGCGTCGGCCCTATGGCAGCAGTAGCTGGCGCCATCGCCGAACAGGTCGGCAGAGACTTGCTCGCGTTCTCACCGGAGATAATTGTGGAGAACGGCGGCGACATTTTTCTGAAAACATCCAGGAAGAGGCTGGTGGGGATTTATGCCGGAGAGTCTTCCTTCACGGAAAGAATCGCCCTGGAGATTACGCCCGGAGAAACACCGCTGGGCATAGGCACGTCCTCAGGAACCGTGGGGCATTCCCTGAGCTTGGGCGGGGCGGACGCCGTTATTGTCCTCTCACCGTCAACAGCTTTAGCCGATGCGGCGGCCACCGCCCTGGGCAACGTAGTCAAGGCTACAGAAGATATCAGTGAGGCTCTTGAAAAAGCCCGGGGCATCGGGGGATTGCGTGGCGTGGTTATCATTGCAGGTGACAAAATGGGCATCTGGGGCAGCGTGAGAGTTGTGCCCATCCGTTAATGCTTTCCTTTTCCTCCAGGCAATGATAAAGTTCCTCGCAATGAGTGATTTGCCAAATCTCAGTGTTCAGTTAGCCCCCCGACACCCCAAGGGGCTAATGCTGTCCAATCCTGTGATATTAGCCTCTGGCATAGCCGGCTACGGTACAGAATATGGCGCAATTGCTGACATACAAAGGCTAGGCGCCATCGTATGTAAAGGGACGACCCTGAAACCCAGAGGAGGCAATAGTCAACCCCGCCTGGTGGAAACCGCCGGTGGTCTGCTTAATTCGGTAGGCCTGGAAAACATCGGGGTTGACGCTCTGATCAGAGAAAAGGCGCCTGTGTGGGCGAACTGGCACGTGCCCGTCATTGTCAATGTGGCCGGGGAGACCATGGATGAATATGTGACCGTAACAAGCAAACTGGAAGGCGTGGCCGGAATAAGTGGCATTGAACTGAACATTGGCTGCCCCAATGTCTCCAGAGGAGGAATGGAGTTTGGCGTGGATCCCAAGCTTGCCGCCGGGG
>JBKHJJ010000035.1:0-11747 GCA_046538185.1 Dehalococcoidia bacterium | reverse complement strand
GGATTTAGCTAGTGAGCCGTGCGAGACTCGAACTCGCGACACCCTGATTAAAAGTCAGGTGCTCTACCAGCTGAGCTAACGGCCCATGGGTTCATGAACTATGCCAGGCTTATTTCTCTACCGTCAGGAGATTGGAAATATAACAGGCGAAAGCTGGGTGTATGTCGCAGACAAACCCCCCGTCAACTGCCTCTACCGAGAAGGTCACCCTGTTTGGCTTCCTGAGGGGATCGCCAAATTTGTTAAGCCCCATTTCATCCCAGGGCATGTTGTGGCCCAGTATCTCCAACAGGCCTTTGACATCCCTGGGGTCTTCCAGTATCACTTCAAAAGGTAGATGATGTGACAACCCTTGCAACTGCTTATTGTCCAGCTTTATTCTCATTTTGCAGGTTTGTTCTACGGGGTATCTCTATCGGCACAGCGGGTGATGGGATTCGAACCCACGACGTCTTGCTTGGGAAGCAAGCACTCTACCGCTGAGTTACACCCGCAACCAACTATATTATCAGATGGAAGGAACACCAATGTCAAGGACGGACTGCGATCTCTGTTATGCCATCCACTGCGACCGATAGAAGCTTTGCAGCATCTAGTATTCAGGGCGAGAGCGTCAACAGTTTCTTGGTAATTTCGGGGTATTTGGCGATGAAAAGTAGTTCGTCCTCCACCAGAGGCCTTTGTGCTTCCACGTTGGCATATCTGACTAATTCCAGAATCTCTTCAGCCTGCCTGTCATTCTCAAATGACACCTCAAGCTGGCCCATTATATGGCTGAAGCCTGATATGCCGCTGTACTGGCCGGAGCATATCTCTCTGCCGGTCTCGACAAGCTCCGGTTCGCCCCTACCCAGTTCCTCGAAGCTATATAGCTCGTAGTTCTCGGGGTCTTTCAATACCCCATCAGCATGAATACCGGAGCTGTGGGCGAAGGCATTGGCTCCGACGCCGGGTTGATTTATGGGAATAGGGACTCCGAAAGCATAGCTGGCAAATCTGCTTATTTTCCAGGCCTTTGTCAGGTCTATCGGCTGCCCCAGTTGATACCTGTCCCCGAAGGTCTTCGATTTGGTCACGGCCAGAAGCGTGGCTACGAGGTCGGCATTGCCGGCTCTCTCTCCGATCCCATTTACTGTGGTGTTGATATAGGCGTCCTGGCCACCATCAATGGCTCCTTTAGCTCCGGCAAGGGAATTGGCCACAGCCATCCCCAGGTCCCCATGGCAGTGAAGTTCAATCGGTATTCGTACGTTCTCGGCCAGGGTTTTGGCGCTCTCGTAAATGGTGAATGGGTTGTCATAGCCGAGGGTATCACAATACCTGAGACGCGTAGCCCCATGTTCCCTGGCCGCCAGACCGAACTTGATCAGAAAGTCTATATCCGTTCTGGAGGCATCCTCGGCGTTTACTCCTATGGTTTCAGCTCCATGGGCACGAGCCGCTTTGACAGCATCGATCATCATGCTTACGATGTCTTCCTGGCTCTTTGTACCCTTGAATTTGCCATGGAGCATTTGGTCCGACGTAGAGATAGAGAGGTTAAGGTGCTTGATGTTCGGGACAAACCTGAAGGTCCTTTCCACATCGGGGACAATTGCTCTTAACCAGCCCTCCAGCCGGATGGGCTGCAGGACTCCCATGTCAGCTAGTTCCAGGTTTGCCTGAAGGTAGAAGGCTTCATGTCTCGTGGTGGGGAAACCGAATTCAGACTGGAAGACGCCCATTTCGTTGAGGTATACGTTTAGTATGGTCTTCTCTAGCTTGGATAGACCAAGGTTTGCCGTTTGAACGCCATCGCGGTTGGTAACATCCAGAAAATAAAGTTTAGCCATGCATGCCCCCTAAGACAAAAGCATCGAATAAGGATACCATTATTGCCTCGGCTTATCAAATATTTTGGCCCTGCCGGCGTTCGACGACCTGAGGTACCAGAAGATCGAGTGTTGCTTTGCCTAGGCGTGGCTCTTTTTGCCCTCATCCTTGCAGCAACGTAGTACCCAGCTTCCTTTGTTCGCGTCGTTTGGATTATACTACGCATCATGACAGCTAGAGCGGTACAATGGCTTGACGGCAAACTCAGGATACTGGACCAGAGTAAGCTTCCTAGTCAACAGGTGTTCGTCGATCTGGATGATTACCGCGATGTGGTGGTGGGTATTAAGGAGATGAAGGTTCGCGGGGCGCCGGCCGTCGGGGTAGCTGCTGCATATGGTATAGCCCTCGGAGCTTCAGGTATAGAAACAGCGGATACGGAGGGATTCCTGGTTCAGTTGAACGAGATTATACAAGCCTTTGCTGCGTCCAGGCCCACTGCTGTCAACCTCTTTCGGTCTGTTGACAGGATGAAGAACCGTGCCAGAGGAAAGGGGGTCGCCGAGATAAAGAAAGCACTTGTAGAGGAGGCAAAACTGATTCACCAGGAAGAAATAGCGGCTACCGAGCGGCTGAGCCAGCTAGGAGCGGAGCTTGTGAAAGACGGGTTCGCTTTGCTTACTCACTGCAATGCCGGTCCTCTTGCGACCGCCGGCTATGGCAGTGCGACGGGCGTAATTAAGGCTGCTAAGGACCAGGGAAAGAAAGTAAGCGTGTTTGTGACGGAGACCCGACCCCTTCTTCAGGGAGCGAGGCTGACTACCTGGGAGTTGGTGCAAGAGGGCATCCCCGTAACTTTGATTACCGATTCCATGGCTGGTTATTTTATGCAACAGCACAAGGTGGACTGTGTGATTGTGGGTGCGGACAGGATCGCTGCCAACGGGGACGTCGCTAACAAAATCGGTACGTATACTCTGGCAGTACTGGCTAAAGAAAATGAGATTCCTTTCTATGTTGCTGCTCCCGTAAGCAGCATTGACTTCTCCATCAGCTCGGGGGACGAAATCCCGATTGAAGAGCGGAGTCCCGAGGAGGTGACTCATATCCAGGGAATACCCATTGCTCCCGAAGGCGTAAGAGCGGCCAATCCCGCCTTCGACGTGACTCCACACAGTATTGTCACTGCCATAATCACTGAGAGGGGTATAACACGGGCACCTTACGGAGAAGGACTAACGAGCATTCGTTTCAAATCTGCCTAGCCTCTTGGCGTATGAGTGAGGGCGTTAGTGCGATGTTCGGGTGAGCAACTAGTCTCTCAGATGGGCTCATGACGCACTGGACAGAAGATGTGAGAACCGGGGAAAGTAACTTGCAGGTGTAGTTTAATAGGTTGAGATGGGTTCCTTATCGGTGATGATTGTCTTGCTGGCAGCTAACTGCTGGCGGATATGTTTGGGAATAGTGAACATAGCCTGATGGGTAAGGCCATCGTAGGACCTCAGTTCGTGCGATAATCTCATTGAGATCCTGGTGTCGATTTCGCCGGGGCTAAGCCGGCGAGGGTCGAGGCTTTGGGAAGCCGAGACAAAACCCCATAGACTTAGAAAGGAAGGAACGTGGATCTGATACGGATGTGCTATGGAGAAGACACTCCCCAGAGTACTGGTAATGGCAGTGAAATTGTCCAGATTTGTCCACTCAGCGGGTTCGGCCTGGACTGTAAGAATGCCATTGGGCCCCAATCTGTCTCTGACTATCTGGTAGAATTCGCGGGTGTAGAGCAAGCGGGCCGGCCCGTTCTCCAGAGGGTCAACGAGGTCAATGATGATGACATCGAAACGGTCACTCGTGCCCTCAAGGTATTTTCTGGCATCCGCGAAATGAAGCTCTGCTCTGGGGTCATCGAAGGCATTCCGATGCCAGGAAGGCAAGAAGCGGCGACAAACGTTTACAACTTGTTCATCAATATCTACCATGACTGCCCTTTTCACGGTCTTGTGGGCCAGGACCTCCCTAAGCGTTGCCCCTTCACCTCCCCCGGCAATAAGTACTGTCTCTGGCTGCTGATGGGTAAGCATAGCCGGGTGTACCAGAGCCTCATGGTAGACGAATTCGTCTAGCTCGCTGGACTGGATCTTGCCATCGAGGACAAGACACACACCAAAGCTACCCGTGTCGACAATTTCTACGGATTGAAACTCGGTTCGCCCCGAATAAATCCTCCGCCTGATGCCGTGCAACACAGTCAGATCAGGAGTTATATGGTCAGAAAGCCATCTATGTTTATCAGGGTCGCTGTCTTTCATGTCGCGCACTTAGCCTGTCTATCCTCCATGATCCCCCGACGAAGCTCGATCAGGGAGTGATTTTGCGCTCCCAGGCTTTCTGTTATCAGTCTTGCAGCCTTCTCCGGGTCTACATCATTCCCACATGTGAAGACATCAACGGCAGCGTACTGATATTCTGGCCAGGTATGAATGGCAATATGGGATTCGGCAATATTGACGACTCCGCTGACTCCACGGGGGGAGAAATGATAGAAGGACTCTCCCACTACGGTAGCGCCGCTCTGAATAGCGGCTTCGTTAAGACAATGCTGGAGAAAATCTAGGTCATCCAACACCTCCTCGTTGCAGATTCTTAGTTCTAGTAACAGATGTCTTCCGAGTGCATTCAAATCACCTTCCCTCCTTCAGAATTTAGATTTCTGACATGCGCTCTGGGGCGCCAAGGGAAATTCTATCTGATGCTGACTCATTTATCAATACGTTGAGGGTTTCTGCTAAAATAGGCCGAAGGAAGGACCATGTGTGCAAGAGAACAGTTGGTTGCCGTCCGCATTGTCGGGCAAATGGAGGCGCAAGTAATCAAGGGGCGACTTGAGAGCGAAGGCATACCGGTTCTTCTGAGCTATGAGAGTGCCGGTCTGGTTTACGGGATTACGGTGGATGGACTGGGAGAAGTGAAGGTAATGGTGCCGGAGCATCTGGCAGAGGAGGCGCAGCAAATCCTCGGCACAGGGTAGAAAGAAGATATGGCCTCGAGAATAGAACGCATAACTGAACAACGGTTAGAAAGCGTGAAGAGGATACGCGATCGGGGTATAGACCCCTATCCCCATTCGTATCGTCCTACTCACACTATTCAACAAGCAGTGAGTCTTCTTGAACAGCAAGCGGACAGCCCTGACGCTGTGTCCCTGGCCGGGCGCATTATGGCCAGGCGTGCTATGGGCAAGATGTCCTTCATCGATATTCGCGACAGATCGGGGAAGATACAGGTCTCGCTGCGGTATGACCTTCTGGGCAAGGAGAAATACGAATTGTTTCAGGATACGGATATTGGAGACATTATCGGGGCAAAGGGAAAGCTGTTTCGAACAAGGGCAGGAGAGATCACCCTGGAGGCATCCGACTTCGCGGTGCTCTGTAAATCTCTTCGCCCGCTGCCAGAAAAGTGGCACGGCCTGGCCGACGTGGAGAAACGGTATCGGCAAAGGTACCTTGACCTAATTTCAAACGAAGGAAGCAAGAGTATTTTTGCTTTACGCAGCAAAAGCGTTGGGGCCATAAGGGCCTTTCTGGATAGACGGGGCTTTATGGAGGTTGAGACTCCGGTCCTGCAAGCGCATGCCGGTGGAGCACTGGCACGCCCCTTCGTCACTCATCATCAAGCACTTAACCAGGACCTTTATCTGCGCATAGCTCTGGAACTCCATTTGAAGAGACTGGTGATAGGAGGTTTCGACCGAGTCTATGAGATGGGACGTGCCTTTCGGAATGAAGGCATTTCTACTACGCACAATCCGGAGTTCACTTTGCTTGAGTGTTATGAAGCCTACAGCGACTACAGCGACATGATGAGGTTGGTTGAGGAGCTATTTTTGGATGTAACTGAGGGGGTTCTGGGCAGTGCTGGGATTGTCTACAATGGCGAAGCAATCAGTTTCGATCGCCCATGGCAAAGAATCTGCCTCCGTGAGGCGATAGAGAAGTATTGTGGCATTGATTTTGAGGACTATCCCGACGCTGTTTCGTTGAGAATACGGATGGGTGAACTAGGAATGGAGGCTGACCCGAACAAAGACAGGGGCAGATTGATAGACGAATTGCTATCAACTTTTGTTGAGCCAAAGCTGATTCAGCCAACTTTTCTGACGGACTACCCTGTGGAGATGTCACCGCTGGCTAAGAGAAAGCGAGGCAATGACCGGCTGGTAGAGCGATTTGAGGGCTTTGTCGCCGGCATTGAGGTTGCGAATGCCTTCAGTGAGCTTAACGACCCGCTGGAGCAAAGGGAGAGATTCCGTCAACAGCAAGAAGGACGGGCTGTAGGCGAAGAAGTGGAAATCGCCGACGAGGATTTTCTACAGGCTTTGGAGTATGGGATGCCGCCTACGGGTGGACTTGGGATGGGCATAGATCGTCTGGTGATGCTGCTTGCAGATCAGGAATCTATTCGCGAAGTGATACTCTTCCCTCAACTGAAAACAAAAGAGTAGATATGTGAAGCGACAAGGTGGGATATGGGTGGCCCGGAGTCCGGAATTTGAAGTCCTATGCTTGACATAAAACTTATTCGGGAGAACCCTGAGCTTGTCCGCCAGCGTCTGGAAAGCAGGGGTGATGCGTTCGCTCTAGAGGGCATACTTGAGGCTGATGAACGCTATCGCGGCTTACTGCGGCGGACGGAGGAACTCCGTGCCCAACATAACGAGGCAAGCAAACAACTGGGCGAAAGCAAAGAGAAGCCGCGGGAACACATCGCCCAGATGCGTCAACTGGGACAGCAGATATCTTCCTTGCAGCAGCGCACGAGGGAAGCTAAGGCCGACCTTGATTCCATGTTGCTGGAGTTACCCAATATCCCTCACTCTAGCGTGCCCCTGGGAGAAGGTGCGAGTGACAATGTGGTGGTGCGTGCCTGGGGCCAACCCGGGGAGTTATCTTTCAAGGCTTTGCCCCACTGGGAGTTGGGTGAGCACCTTGACATAATAGATTTCCAAAAGGGTGTGAAGCTCTCGGGGAGCAGGTTCTATGTCCTCAAGGGACTCGGAGCACGCCTGCAACGAGCGCTTATCTCATTCATGCTCGATGTCCATGTAAGCGAGCATGGCTACAAAGAGATCTATCCTCCTTTCATGGTGAAGCGAGAGTGTATGGTCGGGTCAGGAAATTTACCCAAGTTCGGGGATAATTTGTACCACGACGAAGAAGATGACTTCTGGTTTATACCCACGGCAGAAGTGCCGTTGACTAATCTCCACCGTGACGAGATATTGGCTGGCGATAGCTTGCCGCTGAATTATGTTGCATATACTCCTTGCTTTCGTCGAGAGAAGATGGCTGCGGGCGCGGACACCAGGGGCATCAAACGCGGACACCAGTTTGATAAGGTGGAGATCTATAAGGTCACCGACCCGGAAAACTCAGAGGAAGAGCTTGAGAAATTGGTAGCGGATGCTGAGGACATATGTCGAAAGCTGAACATACCTTACCGAGTGGTGCAGCTATGCACCGGAGATCTGGGCTTTGCCGCCTGCAAGACATACGATATCGAAATGTGGGCACCCGGCTGTGCCGAATGGTTGGAGGTCAGTTCCTGTAGCAATTGCGATGACTTCCAGGCGAGGCGGGCGAACATTCGCTATCGCCCCGAGCCCGGGGCCAAAACGCAGTTCGTTCACACACTCAATGGCTCAGGACTGGCTTTGCCTCGAGTCCTTATCGCCGTGCTGGAAAACTATCAGCAGGCCGACGGCACAGTACTAATCCCTGAGGTACTTGAGCCTTATTTGAAAGTGACATAAGTTGTATAGACTATAAGGCCTGAGTGCATTAGGTGAAGCTATCCTCAAACTTGATTGTCTTGAGAGGGTGCATTACAGTCATGTCGGTGGCAATAAGGTGCCGATTACTAATCTGAAAGAAACTAGCAACTAAACCTGGAAACCTGCTCGACGGCGTTTTCGATGAGCTCCATGCGCTTGGGTTTACCTGTGTCATCAAGCTCTATGGCTACCACATCTATGCGCCATGACGGAGGGAGCTTCTGGTGGCTGTTGACATAGGTCCAGGCTGACGCGATGAGTTTTTCCTTCTTGGCTTGCGTTATTGATTCCTCGGGGGTGCCGAAGTCTGGACTGCTCCGGGTGCGCACTTCGACGAATACAAGGTAGTCCCTCTGCTGAGCAACGATGTCAATCTCGCCATAATGGCAACGAAAACCGGTTTCGCGAATGCGGTAACCGTGCTTTTTCAGGAACTTCTGGGCTGCTTTTTCTCCCAGCTTACCGGTTTCTTGGCGGTTCATCACCTAGTATTGGTCTTCTCCCATCCAGTGACAGTCAAATTAACTATTTGTGAAACATTGGCCAATCATGGGAGAGGAAATTCAGTCTGGATAGCGTCGTTTCTCCTGGAGGAAGTAGAATTTTGGATTGCGATTACATTCCTGACAGGTGCAAAGTATAGACGGTGAATTGGGGAGGCCCCCAGCTTCTGTAGACAGGAAATGTGTGTAGTTGTTCCATAGCCCTTATGCTGGGCAAATCCATAGCCGGGATAGACCTTGTCAAATCCCTCCATGATGCGGTCTCGGGTAACCTTGGCTATGATGGAGGCACAGGCAATGGAAAGACACAATTTGTCACCTCTAGTTATCCCTGTTTGAGGGATAGGGCACTGAGTTAAGCCCAGCCTGTCAATAAGGAGATAGTCGGGTTGTTTGGGCAGCTTTTGCACCGCCTCCATCATGGCAACCCTTGTTGCCTTGAGAATATTGATGGAGTCAATCGTTTGAGGAAGAACGATACCGATTCCTATAGCTAGGGCTTCCCTGCTAATACAATCAAACAGGGATTGACGCTTCCTGGAGTTCAATTCCTTGCTATCTCGGACTAGTTGAAACCAGGGCAGGACTGTGAGGCGGGGTAAGATAACGGCGCCGGCTACTACCGGGCCGGCCAGAGCTCCGCGGCCGACCTCATCTACGCCGGCGATAAGGTCAAAGCCCTGCGATGCGAGCTCGTTTTCGCAATCAAGATTTGGCGGGTCCGACATATCTCTGCCAAATTCACGAGGATGGAAGTAGTAGCTTGTTCACCTTGTCCCAGATAATCTCGGCAATCTGCATCTTGGGTAGAGTGCCATCTATTGTTAACCACCGGTCAGTCTGGGCGCCAGCCAATTTGACATAACCATCCCTTACCCTGCGGTGAAATGACAGGTTCTCTGACTCGAAACGGTCCCTCAGATTTTGCTTTCGCGCCAGGCCCTGTTCAGGGGAAATATCAAGCAGGATATTGAGGTCCGGCTCAAGGTTCTGCGTTGCCATGTTATTGATCATCTCGACACTGGCGGGATCAAGTCCGCGTCCGTAGCCCTGGTATACCGCAGTAGAATAGGCGAAGCGATCGCAAACAACTACTTTGTCTTCTTCTAGGGCAGGACGAATCAGCTCAGCTACCAGTTGCACACGGGAAGCAGCAAAGAGGAAGAGTTCGGCCTGGGGTGAAATAGGGCACCCACGTTCCTTCTTGAGCAGTCTTCTTATCTCGTTGCCGAGAGCGGTGCCTCCTGGGTCATGGGTCAATACCACGGGGATACTGTGCTGCTGAAGCTTGTCCGTCAGAAGCTTGGCCTGGGTCGTCTTACCGCAACCTTCACCACCCTCAAAGGCAATGAATAGACCCAAGGTTACCTCGATTTCCTTTTGCCACCAGGTTCCGCAGGCCGTTCAGTGGAATTGAAACCGCGGTGCCCGGCCAAGAGACGCTGGAGGTGATGGACATAGGCAGCTTGAGTGTCCCGGGGATAAAGAGCATCAAGACATTGCTTCATTTGAGTGGCATTATTGCTCTTGAGGACATAAATGGGTATCCCGAGCGCTTCGGCATCGCGTATTTTCTGTGGCTTACGACGGTAGTAGCTTCGTGTGGTGAGGAAAACATCAGCTTGCTTAAGATCGGTGACAATTCTAATTCCCTTTTGCCCGTCCTTGGCAATTTGCTCCAGACGGGACCGATTAGCACCGAAAAGGTAAAAGCGCAGCGGTTTTTCCTGCCTTTTTTCCTCTTTGCTCTCCCATGAAAGAGGAGACGTTATCGCTTCCTTATTTACCTGTCCGTGTTCATCCATCCACCGCACTTCAGCCTTGGGGGATCGTCCCTGAAGGAGAGCATCCACAGCCCCGGTCACGTCAAGATGTACGGTTACCTTGTAATAATCTACAAGTTCCACCACCATATCAAACGTGGGCGGAGCCTTCCGCTCCAGGACAGATTTTTGTGTCCGCCGCCGCCTGGCCTCTTCATCTCCCAGAGTAACGGACTGGATTCCCCCGATAAGGTCAGAGAGGGTGGGATTCATTATCAAGTTGTCCAGAGTGTTTCCATGTGCCGTGCCTACCAATTGCACTCCGCGCTCAGCGATGGTACGAGCTGCTTGGGCTTCTAGTTCGGTGCCTATTTCGTCTATGATGATGACCTCGGGCATATGGTTTTCCACTGCTTCGATCATCACCGCATGTTGTTCAGCAGGGCTAGTTACCTGCATCCGGCGAGCATGCCCAATAGCAGGATGAGGAATGTCTCCGTCCCCGGCAATTTCGTTGGAGGTGTCGATTACAATGACTCGTTTCTTGAAATCGTCAGCCAGCACCCGGGCTACCTCTCGTAGCATGGTGGTCTTGCCGACACCGGGCCGACCTAGAAGCAGGACGCTCTTGCCTGATTCTATAAGGTCCTGAATCATCCTCACAGTACCGAATACAGCCCTGCCCACACGGCATGTGAGGCCGATTATGTGCCCGTGCCTATTGCGTATGGCGGAGATGCGGTGAAGAGTGTGGTCGATCCCGGCGCGATTATCGCCGGTGAATTCTCCTATACGTGACACTATATAGTCAATGTCAGACTGATTTACTTCTTTGGAATCGAGGACTAGTTCTCTGTGAGCGAAGCGGGCTTCGGGAAGACGCCCTAGATCTAATACTACTTCAATCAGTTCGCTGTGGTCGGGCTGCTGGTACAGGAACTCCCGGATGTGGAGTGGTAAGATATCGAGCAATGCGTCTAGATCGTCAGTAACTACCTTTCGCATACTGAGAAGATACCTTTTTCACCTACCAACCTCTCGGGCCCAATAATTCGTGTTCTGGTATAGCTTTTATATCCAGGCCTGCCATGGCAGTTCCCAGGCCTTTGGAAACCTCAGCGACAATGGCGGCGTCGCGGTAGTGAGTCGTAGCCTTGACAATGGCTTGTGCCCGTGCTGTGGGATTGCTGGACTTGAAGATGCCCGAGCCGACGAAGACGCCCTCGGCTCCCAGTTGCATCATCAAAGCAGCGTCGGCAGGCGTGGCTATACCACCGGCGGCGAAGTTCACTACAGGTAGACTCCCGGTTTCATGTATCCTTGTTACTAGCTCTAGAGGAGCCCCCAGTGCTTTGGCTTCGGCTACCAATTCCTCCTCAGGTAAAGCCTGAAGTCTGCGAATGCTATCCTGCACTGCACGCATGTGTCTTACTGCTTCAACGATATTTCCCGTTCCGGCCTCGCCCTTGGTACGAATCATCGCTGCTCCTTCGGCAATACGCCGCAATGCCTCGCCCAGGTCACGGCAACCACAGACAAAGGGAATCTTGAAATCATGTTTCCAAATGTGATGGTTTTCGTCAGCGGGGGTAAGCACTTCGGATTCATCAACGAAATCAACTCCCAATGCCTCAAGTACCTGAGCCTCTACAAAGTGACCGATGCGGCATTTGGCCATTACTGGGATGCTCACAGTTTCCATTATGGCGGTAATTACGACCGGGTCGGCCATGCGGGCAACTCCACCCGCGGCCCGGATATCTGCTGGCACTCGCTCCAGTGCCATAACTGCACATGCACCAGCCTCCTCGGCGATTTTGGCCTGCTCCGGGG
>JBKHJJ010000034.1:0-11791 GCA_046538185.1 Dehalococcoidia bacterium | reverse complement strand
GTGTGCCCTGCTCGTACCAGCACCCCACCTTCCCTGGCTCGTATAGGGAATATATGCCCTGGCTGAGCAAGGTCTTCCGCCTTGCTGTTTGGATCAAGAACCGTTTTTATGGTCTGAGCTCTATCGAAGGCAGAGATACCCGTTGTAACGTTGTCCTTCGCCTCAATGGAGACCGTGAAAGCCGTGGAGTAACGTGAGGTGTTATTACTGACCATCAGTGGTATTCGCAGTTCGTCGAGCCTTTGGCCAATAATAGGAAGACAAATCAGTCCCCGACCGTGCTTGGACATCAAATTTATCGCCTCGGCGGTGACCTTCTCGGCAGCCATAGCCAGGTCACCTTCATTCTCGCGGGACTCGTCATCAACTATAATGACAAACTTGCCTGCCCTTATGTCTTCAATTGCCTCCGCAATGCTAGACAGCATCTGTTCCCCCTGCAAATCCGTATTCTTGCAGCAACTCAAAGGTTAGACTGCGGCTTCTACGTTCCTTAAGCCCTTCCACATATTTGGCCAGTATGTCCGTTTCTATATTGACTCCGTCGCCCGGCCTCCTCATCCCCAAAGTAGTATGTTCCATAGTATAAGCTACCAGAGACACAACAAAGGAAACAGCATCAAAGGCCACGATCGTAAGACTAACGCCATCGACAGCTACAAAGCCTTTGTCCGCGATATAAGACATCAGTCTCATCGGTGTCGAAATCTTCATGATACGGGCGCCTTCTTCTCTAATTACGTCTGTCACTTCTCCTGTGTCATCGATGTGACCCAGCACTAGATGACCACCAAGGCGGCCTCCCCATAGTAATGCCCTCTCCAGATTCACACGGTCGTTGTAGCGAAGGTCCCCAAGATTGGTGCTCCGTAACGTCTCAGGCGTAATGTTAACACTGAACCCCCGATTTTCCAAGGATACTACGGTCAAGCAAGCGCCGTTAACCGCTATGCTGTCGCCGACTTTCATTCCCTGGAGCACCTCATGAGCTTCGAAGGTCAACCGGTCCCGGGTCGTTTCTTTCGCTATGCCAATCTCCTCGACTATCCCCGTGAACATCCTGCGCCCCTGAAATCCTGTACTTCTTACGCTAAGCCTTTCTCCACATATCCACTCACCAGTACGTCATCACCGAATCTCTTTACGTCGACTCGGCCCAGCCGCAGAGCCCGACTCATGTTTTCAACACCACTTCCTGCCACGCTCGTAGCTCCGCTGCCACCGATGATGACCGGCGCGACAAAAACCAAGACTTTATCTATCAAGTTATGGTCAAAAAGTGAACCGAGAAGTTCGCCGCCTCCCTCCACCAGAACAGTGACGATCTCTCGCTTCCCCAGCAATTTCAACAACTCTACGATATCTACTACCTCTCCCCTGGTAGGCAGTTCCATCACTTCGGCACCAGTTTGTAGAAGTTTTTCCTTCTTCAAAGGATCAAAGGGTGCAGCTACAGCAAGTAGAACTTCGCCCGGTGCCTCGAAAATATGAGCGCTCAACGGCACTCTTCCCTTACTGTCAACGATCAGACGTACGGGCTGCCTCCTGCCTATTCCACCCCTGCCACCACAACCTCTAGCGGTGAGGTGAGGGTTATCAACAACCACGGTATTCACCCCTACCATTATTGCGTCGACGGTGTGGCGTAAAGCATGCGCGTACTTCCTGGCCTCCTCCCTGGTTATCCATTTAGAGTCACCAGTCTTGGTAGCAAGCTTGCCGTCCAGACTCATGGCAAATTTAGCAATTACAAACGGTAAACCAGTAGTAATGTGCTTAGCATAAGCCTCATTTACTCCGTAGGCTTCCTGCTCACATATTCCTATATGAGTCTTGATACCCGCCTCATTCAGCTTAACTATGCCGCTCCCTGAGACCTTTGGGTTAGGATCAACCAGAGCTATATACACTTCTGAAATTCCGGCATCTATTATTGCCTGAGTGCAGGGCGGGGTACGCCCATAACACGAACAGGGCTCCAGGGTTACATACATGGTGGCACCTTTTGCCTTGTCACCGGCCTGACGAAGGGCCATGACCTCAGCATGCTCTGAGCCGACAGGCTGAGTATACCCCATGCCCACAGTGACTCCACCTTTAACAATCGCTGCCCCCACGGCAGGATTAGGACTGGAATATCCCATAGCCAATTTGGCCAGAGATAGAGCGCACTCCATGTAACGTTTATGCGGCATCAGTATCTACCTTTTAGGGTTGGGGTCCTATGTAGTAGAACTTGGCAGTTGCAGGTTAATTTGGGACTTCTTGGTTGCTCCTTACATTATACAAACATATAACCCTTCTACGTGGAGAAGTCAAGTTGGAAATAGCGTGTTCAATTGTAGCAACAGCTCGAGTGACGTGCAAAACAGGGGGCAGACAGAGGTACCGCCGGCCATTTCGTGTATTGTATAATTGCTTACCGTGGGAAGTGAAAAGGGCGGCAAAACCTGGTGTCGGTTACGCAATGAATAAGACTGAAATCAGCCTTCCTCCTACTCAGTTGAAAGGGAGGTTCTCACTGGAGGAAATGATAGCAAAGCGCAGGTCAGTGCGTACCTTCCTTGCAGAGCCATTGACGCTGTCCCAACTGGGTCAGATACTATGGGCGGCCCAAGGCCTTAGTGCGGAGAGAACGCTCAAGACAGCGCCAAGCGCCGGAGCCACCTATCCGCTAGAAACCTTCGTGCTCGTCGGGAAACAGAGCATCACCACAAGCGAGGCGCAACTGGTTTCAGATGAACTGCAGGCTGGTATCTACCACTACGAAGCACAATCTCACTCTCTCCGGTTACACAAGCCGGGGAATTCAAGGCCGGACCTAGCGCGAGCGGTTGTGAACCAAGAGTTCGTTCTCGAGGCTCCAGTGGACATTGTCATCTGCGCTCTGTAGCATAGGACCTGCTCCAGGTACGGCAAACGTGGCGAACGATATACTCACATGGAGGTTGGGCACACAGGTGAAAACATCCACCTTCAAGCTGTAGCCCTAGACTGAGCAACCGTAGAAGTTGGCGCCTTCCATGACGAAGAGGTAAGAGAGATTCTGGGAGTAGAGGAACACCTTAGACCTCTGTATATAATGCCTGTGGGCCATACCACCTCGAAGATGGCAAATCCATTTGACTGGTAACCGAGAAAACCATAGAATGGCTTGATGATGTGCCGCTCGACCCTAACTCCACACCTGTTGATGCTTTGGAAACGGCAGATTTTTCCACCGCTTGGTTACGTCAATAACCACTAGAACGAGATCCGATGGCCAAAACGTATGATGCCGCCATAGTTGGCGCCGGTCCCGCAGGTATATTCGCTAGCTTAGAGCTGTGCAACGCCGGCCTCAGCGTTTTGCTTCTGGACAAGGGAAGAGAACTTGATAGTCGTGTTTGTCCCGTTCAGGGTGGCAGCGAGAGCTGTCGACTATGCTCCCCTTGCCATCTGGTGAGCGGCTTTGGCGGGGCCGGTGCCTTCAGCGACGGCAAGTTGACTTTGTCCACCCAGGTAGGTGGCCGACTCACCGAACTTATTGGCTTTGAGCAAGCCAAAGCACTCATCGACTATGTTGATTCTATCTACCTCAAGTTCGGCGCTCCATCCAAAGTATACGGGGTGGGCGACAATATACCCACACTCCAGCATCAGGCTGCCCTAGCCGGGCTCAGGCTAACCCCCATCAAGTTGCGCCACCTGGGAACAGAGTCCTGTCTCGAAACACTGAAGGCTATGAGGGACTATCTATCATCTAAGTTAGAGATAAGGCTGAGAACAACAATTCGGAATATCATAGTCGGCGATAGTGCAGTCGAAGCTATTGAGACTAGTGATTATGAAAGGTTAAGCTGTCGTTATCTGATCTTAGCCCCGGGCAGGGAAGGATCAGAATGGCTGTGCAGTGAAGCTGATAGGCTTGGGCTAAGCTTAAAATCTAACCCTGTAGACGTGGGCTGCCGAGTTGAAGTGCCAATGGCGACCACCGAAAAGCTGACTTCCACACTGTATGAATCCAAACTGGATTTCTATTCCAGGAGTTTCAACGACCGGGTTAGAACCTTCTGCATGTGCCCGGGAGGCGAGGTCATTATGGAGTCCACAGGCGGCGCCGATCCTGTCATTACCGTCAACGGCACTGGTTATGCTCAACCCAGGACGAGAAATACTAACTTTGCCCTTCTGGTAAGTACGACTTTCACTGAGCCTTTCCATGAACCTATCGCCTACGGTAAATACCTGGCAAGGCTAGCCAATATTCTCAGTGGCAGTGTACTGGTACAGAGATTGGGTGACTTGATGGATGGTCGTCGCTCCACAAAAGCTCGCCTTGAAAGTAATCCCCTGGAACCAAGCTTGAAGGCGGCAACTCCGGGGGACCTAAGCTTTGCCCTACCTTACCGTTATCTCAAGAGCATAGTAGAAATGCTTCAAGCTATGGACAAACTGGTTCCGGGCGTCGCTTCTCCCCAGACTCTGCTTTACGGGATAGAGGTCAAATTCTACTCCAGTCAGCTGAAGTTGACCCCCTGCCTGGAGACCGAAATCGCCAACATGTTTGCCGCCGGCGACGGTGCCGGTGTAAGCCGGGGTTTGGTCCAGGCCTCAGCCTCAGGCATAGTAGCAGCCAGAGAGATACTGAAGCGGATGGGTGTAAAGCCTTCTCGAGTAATGTGAAGTATCCTGCTTTTTTTGGCATCGAATTAACCTCGACGGACGCCAAACCCAGGGACTGTTTAGCACTCGATAATGTATCCCGACTTGTTCACCTCGGCTTCCTAATCATCAACACGGATATCATCGCTCTGCTAGATTTCCATTCACCCCCAGCAGGTGCGATCGGCGCACCTCTGAGCCTGCCATCGGGGCTATGCTGCCTTGAGAGGAGTTGCCGTTGCGCGCCAAGATTTCCGTCGAAGACCAGGCAATGCGACTAGGAACTGAGGCAACAGGGTATTCCTGTTACCCGACCAGTAAGAAGACTTTCGTCAAGGACTTGATCTACCGGGGCATCCAGCTCACAATGAGCGTTGCGCGCGAAGTGAAGCAAGCCGGAGAAGTGATCGAGGTCTATCCCTTCGCCGGCAAAGTTCGCCTCTTTGGGAAAACCATGCCCCGGAAAACCACCGGACAAGGCATGTGATTCATTCGGGATAGGTTAGAGGAGATTCTTCCCGGTCTTGAGCCATATTGCCACGTGTTCGGCCATGATCTCTGTGATGCTGCGGTAGCAGCCTATACTGCTTTCCTCCCTCACGAGAGTCAAGTGGATGCTTTGGGTAGTAACCAAGAGGGGCTAATACTCATCACGGTCAAACGTTGACGTTTGGCTTGGCGCCTGCTAAACTATAGCCCTATTGTAGGAGGTGAGATGGAAGTAACACTAAGCGCTATTAAGGCGGACATAGGTGGCTACGTCGGACATTCTTCCAGCCACCCTGACGTAGTACAAAAGGCCAAGCAGAAACTTGAACAAGCCCAGGGGCAGGGGCTGCTCATAGATCATCACGTTACGGTCTGCGGCGATGACCTCCAGTTGATAATGACCCACGAACAGGGCGAAGATAGCGAAAAAATACACAAATTAGCCTGGGACACATTTGTGGAATGCACTGAAGTAGCTAAGAAGCTGAAGCTACACGGTGCCGGGCAGGACCTTCTGGCCGATGCCTTCTCCGGTAATGTCAGAGGTATGGGACCTGGCACGGCTGAGATCATGTTCTCTGAGCGCGAAGCTGAAACCATAATAATACTCATGGCAGATAAGACTGCGTCCGGTGCCTGGAACCTCCCCCTTTACAAGATATTCGCTGATCCTTTCAACACAATAGGGCTAGTGATCGCCTCCAATATGCACTCCGGATTCACTTTTGAAGTGCACGATGTCAAAGGACATAAGAAGATCACGTTTAACGCCCCCGAGGAAATCTACGATATGCTGATTTTCCTAGGGGCGCCGGGCCGTTATGCCATCAAAGCGGTGTACCACAAAGAGAGCGGGGAAATCGCCGCCGTCTCATCTACCGAGAGACTATCTCTCATGGCAGGCCGATACATAGGCAAGGATGACCCTGTTTGCATCATTCGCTCCCAGGGCAAATTCCCCGCTGTGGGCGAAATACTGGAACCCTTTGCATCTCCTCATATAGTAGAAGGCTGGATGAGAGGCTCACACAATGGCCCGTTAATGCCGGTGGCTGTCCGAGAGAGTAATCCATGCCGGTTCGACGGTCCCCCAAGAGTGGTAGCCGCTGGTTTCCAAATTGCCAACGGCAAGCTTATAGGGCCTCGTGACCTCTTCGATGACCCCGCTTTCGATGAGGCTCGCCATCAAGCAAATATTATGGCGGATTTCCTGCGCCGGATGGGCCCCTTTGAACCGCACCGGCTGCCGCTTGAGGAAATGGAATACACTACCATGCCTGAAGTGGCCAAGAAGCTAGCACCAAGATTTCAGGATATCTAGTCCGCCTCAAGAGTGCAAATGCCCGACCTTCTTCTGGCTAGTTTCAACCCAGGGAAGATCAAGGAGTACCGCGTACTCCTTGACGACCTTGGCTATCGGATAACCACGCTGGCTGAGCAGCAAATGAAAGACGTTATTACGGAGTCGGTGAGCAGCTACGAGCAAAATGCTCGATTGAAAGCCATTACGTATGCCGACCTAAGCCAACTCACCACTCTCGCTGATGACTCTGGCCTTGAGGTGGATGCGCTCGGCGGGGAGCCCGGTGTGCAATCAGCTCGCTTCGCTGGCGAAGCTGCTACGGATACGGACAGGGTGAACTTGCTTCTGGCTAGACTCAGCGACGTTCCCTGGCAGAGGAGAACAGCCCGTTTCAAATGTGTTATTGTCATAGCACGTCCAGAAGGCCTGTCCGAGATGTGCTATGGCGAGTGTCAAGGCATGATTGCCTTTGAGGCCAAAGGAGAAAATGGTTTTGGCTATGACCCTATCTTCTACCTACCTGACACAGACAAAACCATGGCCGAACTCCCTTTGGAGCTAAAGAACCAGATCAGCCACCGTGCTCGAGCAAGTCAGAAGGCACGACAAATCCTCCGGCAACTCCACACTTAACGTACCTGTCAAGTCATTTCAAATCATTTAACTAAGCAACCTAGCTGTCACTAATAGACCCGTCCATGGGGCTTCGCGATCCGAGTAAAACCGGACGCAATGCGCACAAGTAACGAGATTTTCCCAATATTTTACGAATATTTGATCAAAACTATTGACATTAGAGCAACGTATGGCTTATCCTTGTATAAAAAGGGAGGTGAACAGATGCAAGCATACTGCATGAAGTGCCGTGCCAAGAGAGAAATGAAAGATACCAAGCACATAACCATGAAGAACGGCAGGCCGGCCACTCAAGGTGTGTGTCCCGTATGTGGGACCAAGATGTTCAGGATAGGTAAGGGCTAAGACTAATACTGCGAATCTCAGAATTGTTGCAGGGCTGGGTATCTGTACAGGATACCCAGCTTTCCCTTTGTTTCCGGTTCCTAGATCTGAGATTGGGTTCGCCCACAGCAAGAACGGTTTTTGAACCCGTAATCGAAATCTAGTCCACCCAACTCGGGAAAATCCAGGGTGCCGCTAGTATCCCCAGCTCTATTAAGTGCGTTACCACTAATACTATGGCACCGGCCATAACTACGCCCAGCCCGACTGCTGGAAAGGCCTTCCTCCAACTCATGCCCAGTAACCAGGCCAGAATAGTCCCGGTATATGCTCCGGTCATCGGCAACGGTACAGCCACAAACAAGAATAGCCCCCAGAAGCCATATTTTTCCACCTTGGGCTCACCTCGCCTTCTCAAATCATTCAGATACCTGTTGAACAACGGAATTCGGCACAGAATTCTGACGTAGAAAAGACGCAAGGCAAAGAAGATAGGGAAAAATATCAGTGCGTTAACGACAACCGCTATGCAGAAGACGAACAGAGGGTCTAACTCGTACCTCAATATACCCAGCGGAATGCCGCCTCTTAATTCACTGATGGGTGATACGGTGGCTAGCAGAACCCAAGCTATTTCCTTCGTCATTATGTGTCTCCAATGTAGCGCTGCTTGCGGCCGCGAAGCATAGTTTAACATATCGCCACCGCGTCGCGACGACAGTCTGTGCCTGTTGCCAAACTAGCTAATTCCGTGTTATCTTTTGCTCAGGGTGACCCCGAAGCCTTCGCTTTGTTGCGATGCACTCTATCATCCGAAGCGTTTCCTGAGCATGTGGAAGTATATGTCGGAAATCCGTCGATCATCTTAAGATGACATCCAGCCACAGTGACCCAACTAGAGACATATGAACACAAGAAGACTATTCGGCACCAGCGGCATTCGCGGTGTAGTCAGTGACGACTTAACGCCTGATTTTTGCCGCCAGGTTGCCCTAGCCATAGGCACCACGCTGCCTCAAGCTTCTACAGTTTGTATCGCTACAGATACCAGAATAAGCAGGGAGATAGTCAGGGAAGCGGTAACCTCCGGATTGCTCGCCGCTGGCATAAATGTCGTTGATCTGGGCATGTTACCTACCCCGGCGCTGGCGTTGCTCACCCGGGAAATGAGCTTCGCCGCTGGAATCATGATCACGGCTTCTCATAATCCCCCTGAGTTCAATGGCATCAAACTCTTCACTGGAGAATCACTGGGTTACAGCCAGGGGGGGGAGGGGGAGATTGAAAGAATTTTTTTCCAGAAACAATTCCGCCGGGGGAGGAGAGGGAACCTGGGGCAAGGGCACGACATGAAACAGAAATACCTCTCCTTTGTTAGAAGCAAGTTCTCTCAATCGACGTTTGACCGCGGGCTGAAAATAGTGGTTGACCCCGGCAATGGCGCCGCCTCACGGTTTGCCAGCGACATCTTTGTCCAGATGGGCCTCAACGTATTGCCCCTCAACGACGAGCCCGACGGCCTGTTCCCGGGGAGAAATCCCGAGCCCAAGGCAGACACACTCCAGGGCACGATTGCCTTCCTGAGACAACATGATGCCGACCTGGCTATTTGCTTCGATGGCGATGCCGACCGCGTTGTTTTCTGCGACAAGGAAGGCTTTCTCGGTTTCAATGAGCCGATTGCGTTTATCTCCAGGCTGGTCATCAAGAAAACGGGAAGGAGAAAGGTCGCAACCACAGTAGAGGCCGGAACCCTTCTGGACCTAGCAGTCAAGGACTTAGGGGCGGAAGTGGTCAGAGGCAGAGTAGGCGACGTCGCCGTCGCCTACCTAGCACGGGAACTGGGGGCTGCCCTGGGAGTTGAAGAGGTAGGCGTCTATATCATCCCCGAGGCAGGCTATTACCCCGACAGCATTTTCGCGTCCCTGCTCCTGCTAAGCGAGCTAACCGACGTGCGCGAAATCAGACAATTCTTCGAGTCTATCCCCAGATTGTACTTCGAGAAAGCGAAGGTCCCCTGCCCCAATGAACTCAAGGAACCGGTGATGGCCGGAGCGAAGGAGAAGGCGCACCTTTTCCAACCCCTAGAAGTAAATGCTCTTGACGGACTCAGGCTGGAGTTCCGTGATTCATGGATGCTTATCAGAGCCAGCGGCACCGAGCCGCTCATCCGGGTAATCTCCGAGTCGAGGTCGCAGACCCGAGCGGACGAACTGATAAGCGAAGGCAAGAAGCTTGTGCAAAGTCTAGTGGAGGCCGAACGATGAAAGCAGTATTTCTCTGTGGCGGCAGCGGCAAGAGGATGTTTCCCATAACTGAAGATAAGTTCCTCCTTGATTTTCTTGGCAAGCCGTTGCTGGAACACCAGATAATGACGGCGCGCAATGCAGGTTTGACTGATTTCGTGATCATTGGAAATCCAGACAATACAGCGAAGATCGAGCAAATGACAAGTAGAATTCCAGGGATAAAGGTCGACCTCGCCCTGCAAAAGGAGTCACTGGGCATCGCCGACGCCCTGAAAAGCGCCGAGCAATTCCTGCAAGGGCGGCTCCTGGTGATAAATCCCAATGATGTGTTTTCCAGCTCAGCATACACAGAAATCATGGCCGAAGCCGAAAGGGGCACCACCTCCTCCTACATGCTGGGCTATGAGGTCGACAGATACTTCCCGGGCGGGTATCTCCAGATCGATTCCCAAAATGAATTATTGCGCATCGTGGAGAAACCCAATCCCGGGGAGGAACCGAGCAACCTGGTAAACATCCTCATTCACTGCCACAACAACCCGGAGGAACTCCTGCGCTATATTGAGACCGTACGGACCACCAGGGATGACGTCTATGAATGTGCACTGGACAACATGGTGAAGGCAGGGCATAAGATCAAGGTGATTCCGTACCGCGACTTCTGGGCACCGATAAAATACCCCTGGCATATCTTCAAGGTCGTAGAGTATTTCCTGGACAATGCTCGGCCCTACACGGCACCCTCAGCCCGCATCTCCGAGAAAGCGACCATAGAGGGGAAGGTCATCCTGAGCGATAACGTCCGGGTGCTGGAGAACGCCGTGATTCGAGGTCCCGTCTACATCGGGGCAAACTCCGTCATCGGCAATAACGTCCTGGTGCGAGACTACAGCCACATCGGTTCTAACTCCGTCATCGGCTATTCCACCGAGGTAAAGCACTCCTACATCGGCGATAATTGCTGGTTCCACTCCAATTATGTCGGCGATTCCATAATAGACAACGATTGCTCTTTGGGTGCCGGCACCGTGCTGGCCAACTTCCGGCTGGACGAAGCGAACATCCGGATAAAAGTCGGCGACAGCCCGGTAGATACCGGATATGACAAACTGGGTGCAATTATTGGGCGGGGCTGCCGCATCGGAGTAAATGCCAGTCTTGTGCCCGGGATCCGGGTGGGACCCGATTGCTTCGTGGGGCCCCACGTATATTTGCGGCAGGACCTGGCGGCAAGCAAGATGGCCCTGCTTGAGCCGCGATATGAGGTAAAGGAAAACACAATCACGCTTGACGAAGACAAAAGAAAAGAACTGCTAAGAAAGCTAGAACACCAGAAATGACGGTTCGACACAACCCGGGTCAGCGTGCCATTTCGGAAACTTCGCCCTTGAGGACAAAGCTTCGGCCAGGGAACAAGAAATTCGGTTCACCGCGCTGTGGCCCAAGCAGAGGCGGTGTGAGATGGTATGCCTGCACGGCCTAAAGAACCGGCGTTTCTCACTCAGAGAATCGGCAAATACCTCTTCAGTTCGTAGTCCGTTACCTGGCTCCTGTACTGATCCCATTCAATCATCTTGTTCTTGATAAAAGCACTGAAAACGTGGGCGCCAAGCGCTTTTTGGACCAGTTCACTCTTTTCCGCGAGCTGGATTGCCTCCCAAAGGCTGCCGGGCAGAGTGTCGATCCCCCGCCTCTTTCTCTCTTCCTCGCCCATTTCATATACGTTTTCCTCCACAGGTTCTGGCACCTCATATTGCTTCTCGATTCCCTCCAGTCCAGCAGCCAACATGACAGCGAAAGCAAGATAAGGGTTGCAGGCAGCGTCGGGAGACCTGAACTCTATCCTGGTAGACTTCTCCTTGCCCGGCATATATTCCGGAACCCTGACCAAGTCCGCCCGGTTTCGCCGTGCCCAGGAAACATATACGGGTGCTTCGTATCCAGGAATCAACCGCTTATAGGAATTAACCCATTGATTGTTGACCGCGGTGATTTCCGGGGCATGCCTGAGCAGGCCAGCGATGTAGTGTTTGGCTAACTGAGAGAGGTGGTATTTGTCATTCCTATCAAAGAAGGCATTGGCATCGCCCTTGAATAATGATTGGTGGACATGCATGCCGCTACCATTGATACCGAAAACCGGCTT